>CAUQRE010000001.1:0-20370 GCA_963520315.1 uncultured Campylobacter sp.
GGCAGAGCGTAATTCAAGCCCCTTCCCCCTTAACAAGAAAGATTAAATTTAATGCGCAACGCTAAATTTAGCCAAATCAAATTTAGCACCTTAAAGGTGCGGGTCTCGGCGAACAACGCCAAAAACGCCGAAAAAAGTAAAAAAGGAAACAAATGCTAGAAGCTCTTAGCTTAAATTTTATGCAAAACGCCCTGCTGGCGGGCATCCTCGTTAGCATCGCTTGCGGAGTGATCGGCACGCTCACGGTCATAAACCGTATGGTTTTCATCGCGGGCGGCATCGCTCATGGCGCATATGGCGGGCTTGGTATCGCGTTTTATTTTTCGCTTGAGCCGCTGTTAGGTGCTAGTCTGTTTTCGCTATTTTTGGCGCTACTCATCGCCGCGATCACGCTCAAAGACAAAAGCAAGATGGACTCCGTTATCGGTGCGCTATGGGCGTTTGGCATGGCGTTTGGCATCATCCTAACCGACCTGGCGCCTGGCTACAACGTCGATCTCATGAGCTATCTTTTCGGCTCGATTTTAGCCGTGCCGCAGGGCGATCTTATTTTCATGGCGATCGCAAACTGCGTCATACTCGCGTCCGTTGCGCTATTTTACAGACAGTTTGAGGCGCTTAGCTTTGACGCGGAGTTTGCGCGGCTTCGCGGGGTGAAGACGACGCTACTGTACTACGCGCTAACGTGCATGATGGCGCTAAGCGTCGTGATGACGATACGCGCGGTCGGACTGATACTGGTTATCGCGCTGCTCACGATCCCGCCCTACATCGCGGGCGCGATATCAAGCCGCCTGGGCACGATGATGCTAAACGCCGCGCTCATCTCGGCCGCGTTTTGCGTGAGCGGGCTGTGGCTGAGCTTTGAGGCGAATTTAACCAGCGGCGCGAGTATCATCCTCATCGCTTCGGTTTGTTTTTTTATATTTACGGCGGTAAAAAGGCAGTAAGGCGAGCGTTTTAATTTTTGTTCAATTTGCGAGTTGCCTAAATTTAGCATCGATTTTTACTTCACTGCGTTTGGATTTTGCGCCGAATTTGCCGCTTGAAAGCCGAGATTTGATTGGATTTTCAAATTTTGCCGCGCTTTGTCGGCCTGCTGAATTTAAGCTAAATTTGACAAATTAAGCCTCTTAAATTTACTTGCGAATTTAATCTTCAAAAAAGCTTTTACCTTGCACCGATGCCTTCGTTGGCAACCGCCGGAGACGTCCTTTGCCGTGCTAAAATCAAACTTCTTGCCTTGATTCCAAGTGGCGTTTTGCCTTTCTTTTTTGCTATACTTCCCTAAAATCTAAGCTCGCAGACTCCGCCTGCGCTCAAATTTTAAAATTTCGGCAAGCTTAAAGTAAAGCCCAAACAGACGAAGGAGAAAGATGAAAAAATTACGTTCTGCGCTCTTTTGCGCCTTGCTTATAGGCTATGCTAACGCCGCAGAGTCGCCCTTTGAGCTAGAAATCGTAACCAGAACCACGACTACGTTTTACGGAGACGTCCCGGGCGAAAACGGCGTAGGCTCGTATAATACCGATATTTTGATATTTAGGGCGCTAGAAGACGGCGTGGAGCTTTGGGGTATGAAGATAAACAGAGGCAGATGCTCCGGGCGATGGGGTGAATCCATAAGCGATAATCCAAGAAGGGTAGCCGAGGTTCGCGTCGGTAAAAAAGACGAAAATTTCGTAGAAGTATCGGAAAGAGTAAAAGGGGAAAATAAAGACCCCATATACAACGCCATATACGAATACGAGTGGAAAGCCGTACAAAAAATACCGCTAAAAGAGGCGCAAGCTTAGCTCGGCAAGGCGTTTGAGCTAAATTTTAGCGAGACGAGAGAATTCGTATTGGACTTTGGCTGCGACAAGATCATAGAGGTAAAGGTGCAGACCAATATGGGCGACTGGGTGAGTAGGTTTAGGTAAATTTTAGCGCTCGCAAGCGGAGTAAATTCGGTTTTAACGTAGCGGATTTTTGCAGATGTTAAAATCAAATTTAGCACGGCGCAAGCGACCCGCCAGCAGCCCGCTAGGCTTGCAAGATAAAACGCAAACCCGCCGATTGCAAATTTCATCGCATAAACGGGTTGTAAGA
This sequence comes from uncultured Campylobacter sp., assembly GCA_963520315.1. Taxonomy (GTDB): domain Bacteria; phylum Campylobacterota; class Campylobacteria; order Campylobacterales; family Campylobacteraceae; genus Campylobacter_A. Next base: position 2,092 of record CAUQRE010000001.1, read on the forward strand.
CGCGACTTTATGCCAAATTTCGCTACCGTACCGGACGTAAAAAGCCGAAAATTACGTAGAAATTTTATCGCTCCGTTAAGCGTTGTAAACCGTGAAATCGCGCCGTCAAATTTGCGTCTGTCCTTAACGACAAAAAGCGCTATCGCAAAAATGGGCATCGTAGGCCAAATCCAAATTACGCCAAAAGTAAATTTAAATTTATCCGCGAGTAAAATTTCGACGCCGAGTTATGATTTGTTTAAAGTAAGCTTTGCGCGCGGTAACGCTTTAAAATTTGATGCTCGGCCAAGCGTTGCGACCGGCATTTGCTAAGCGAGCCAAAGAGCGCAAACGTCCGCAAAATCGGCCGAATTTAGGGACTAACTAGCTTTTGTTCTACGTAGTAGCCTAGGCGCTTTTGCATGAGACGGTCGTTTTTTGAAATCCGGTATAGAGAATTTATCAAATTTTTATACTCGTCGCTTTCCTCATCCGCTACGCAGTAAAAGAGAAATTTTTCAAAGTTCGACTTTAAACGATACCCACGAATAGCCGGAGTCAAAATACCTAAAATACACGTCGCCGATATCGACCGCATCGCCGCGTTTGGTTATAAAGCGCTTGTTCGTAACGTAGAGCTTTTTGGCCTTGGCGGTCTTTACGCTTTGGCGCGCAAAAGGCAAAATAAAAATGCGCAGCTCACCGTCATGGCGACCCAAAAGACGCCTACGTCAAAGCCCTTGTCGCGCGCGTATAAAAGCAGTATCAAAAGACAAAGTGCGGAGCCAACTTCTTTGTGGACGGTATGCGCGAGCTCAAATTCGCACAAAATTTTCTCGTCGGTATCAAGTTTCATCCGCTTTGGCGCCGCTAAATTTTCATTCTCGTTCATTTTTTCCTTCCTTTGCGCGGTCAAATTTACGCCGAAATTTTTAAATTTAAACGTAAGTTTAGGTCTTGCGCGTCAAATTTTGCTTTCGATACGCCCGAATTTGAGCAAAATTTAGCGCTCAAACTCGCCGTTAAAACCTTAAATTTAACCGCAAAATTCGGCCGCCCTTGTATTTAAGCATGCAAAAGAGGCTAGCTCAAATTTCCCCGCAATCTTTTATTTTTATAGTAGCTGCCGACCTCGCTAACGACGATGCCAAAGAGTATGAGCCCGGCTCCTACTATCTGTACGCCGCTTAGTATCTCGCCGCCGAAAAAATACCCCACGATCCCGGCACTTACCGGCTCAAAGGTAAAGATGAGCGAGGTTTTAACGGGCGTCGTGTAGCGCTGCGCCGCGGTTTGCACAAAAAACGCCAAAACCGTCGCAAACACCGACGTTACGGCAACCGCGACGAAAAACGCCTCGTCTAAAACGGGCACGACGCCGCAAGGCTCGAAAATCTGCGCCGCGACGAAACAAAGCGCCGCCACGGCCGCAAACTGCGCGCTCACCATCCAATAAAGCTCGCACCTGCGCACCAAAACGCCCGTGAAAATGATATGCAGCGCAAAGCCTAGCGCGCAAACGACGCTAAGCCCCTCGCCGACGCCAAAACCCAGCTCGCTGCCCGTTAGCAAATAAAGCCCCGCCGCAGATAAAAACGCGCCGATAAAGGCATAAACTACGACCTTTTGCCCGAAAAACGCAAGCGCGATAAAGGGCGTAAAAACAGCGTTTAGTCCCGTGATAAAGGCGACGGTGGAGCTTGGGGCGTATTTTAGAGCAAATGTCTGAAGCGTAAAGGCCACGAACAAAAGCGCGCCTAAAAATGCGCCGAATCTTAGCGAATTGCGGTCGATTTTGCGCGTAAATTTGAGGCTTATGAGCGCCATTAAAACGGCCGAGATCAAAAACCTCCAAAACAAAAGCGTAAAAACGCCGTTGGTCTTTAGCGTCTGTGCCATCGGCAAAAACGTCACGCCCCAGACCACCGCGATAGCAAGCAGCGCAAAGTCGGCCTTAAGCTCGGTTGATTTTTTCATCTGATTTCTTTAGCTAAATTTAAGGGGCAAATTTAACGCAATTTGACTAAATTCGGGCTTTATCGCGTCAAATTAAAAGTCGCCGCCGTCTTGCTAGCGGGCGAAATGACGATAAATTTAAAGCTAAATTTAAGAGGCGATTTTAAAAAGAGTTACGTCAAAATCGTCGCGAGAGTAAATTTGGCGGCGAATTTATAAATTTGATTTTACGGCGAGGTTTTGCCGTGAGCGAAACGGCAAGCAAAACCCGCCAAATTTTAAGCCAAATTTTCCTTTTTAGCGCGCAGGTAGCTGCCTATCTCGCTGATCAAAACTCCGACCAAGATGAGCGCCGCGCCGCAAAGTCTATATGCGCTGATGTCCTCTGCACCGACGAAATACCCCATCGCTCCGGCGGTTACGGGCTCGAGGGTGAAAAATATCGCCGTTTTAACCGGCGTGGTAAATTTTTGCATCAAGGCCTGGGCGAAAAACGCAAACGCCGTACCCAGCACGCCCACGACTAGCATCGCTATGATAAACGCCTTGTCCAAGACGGGCGCGATTTTAGCGTCCTCAAAAACCAAAATAGCTACAAAACAAAGCGCGACTAGGGTTAAAATTTCAAAATAGACCATATTTACGAGGTTGCATTTTTGCACTAGGCGGTTCGTTAGCACGATGTGAAAGGAGTAGGCGCAGGCGCAAACTAGAGCCAAAATTTCGCCCAGCCCAAAGCCCACCTTCGTATCGCCTATCATATAAAGCCCCGCCACCGCAAACGCCACGCCCACATACGCGTAAGAGTAAATTTTGTGCCTAAAAAGCCCTGCCGCGATAAAAGGCACCAAAGCCACGTTTAGCCCGATGATAAAGGCCACGGACGACGTGTCGGCGTATTTAAACGCGAAAGTCTGGCTCACAAATCCCGCGAACAAAAACAGACCCAAAATCACGCCGGGTTTTATATCAGACGCACTTACGTCTTTTAGCTTTTTGTAAAAAATCGCCCCGGCTATGATCGCCGCAAGCAAAAATCTCCAAAATAAAACGCCAAAAACTCCGTTAGTAGCAAGCGCGAGCGAGGTAGGCAGATAGCCTAGACCAAAGACTATCGCAACAAATATCATGCCCACATCGGCGCGAAATTCCAAACTATTTTTCACCGTTTTCCCTTGCGATTTTACTTAAAAATTCCCTGCAGGATTTTCGTACCCTGCTCCACGGCGCCGCCCCTTAGCGAGCTTTCCTTTTCGCTCATCACGTTAAATAGCCCATCTAGCGTCTTGCGCGTGATGTAGTCGTTTAGATCCTCATTTTCTTGCGGGATATATTCGCCCGCGCCCATGCTAGTTGCGATGCCTTTTAGCTGCTTTGCGGTATCTGATTTTGCCAGCGCGCTACCCGCGACGAACGAATTTAGCCCGTTATACGCGGTAGCAAAGGTATTATCGCTCATCATTTTGGTGATGATCGGCTTAAACACGGCTTGCAGTTTCTGGCTCGAGTTTTGTTGCAAAAACTTCGTAAAGCTGTCCTTGCCGCCTTCTAGCACCTTTTTCACGTCCGCGTCGCTCATGTTCTTTATCACGCCCGAAAATACGTCCGCAGCCCCCGGCACGGCCGCGCTTGCTGCGTTATTTATCGAGGTTACCATCTCGTTAGCCCACTTTTCGCCGCCCACTTTTTTAGCCAAATTTGCCGCCGTTTCCAGGCTCTTTGGCAGCGGGATTTTAGCCGTGGCGTTATTTAAAAATCCCCCGTTTGACAGCTCCTTAACGGCCGCGTTTAGAGCCCTGCTAACCGCGCTTTTGTAGTCGCCCGAGTTTGCCGCGCCCAGTATCTGCGCGCCTTGATTTAGCGTCTCTTTATTTAGCGCGTCCTGCCAGCCTGCCGCCTGCGCCGAAACGGCGAGCAAAACCGCGCATAAGATCAAACTTTTCTTCATCGTTTTTTCCTTAAAGTAAAATTCGGCGGTTATGATATTAAATTTCAGCTTTTAAATGGGTAAATTTTAGCCTTCGGGTGGCGAATTTACCCGCATCTTTACCGCGCGGCGGGCGATTTGGAGCGTCAAATTTAGCCGTAAATTTGAGCAAGATTATCCGCAAGAAGTAAATTTTAAGCTAAAATTAGCCTTTTTGAAAGGACGAAATGGAGCTTTTACTTCTCTCTATCGCGCTTGCCATGGACGCGGCGGCGCTTAGTATCGCAAACGGCGCGAAATACCGCAATCTCGCGCTATCAAAGATTTTATTTATCGCGTTTGTTTTTGGATTTTTTCAGGCTGCGATGCCGCTTGCGGGCTACTTTTTGGGTGCGGCGTTTGCGAGATTTATCGCGCAGATCGATCATTTTATCGCGTTTGCGATTTTGGGCTTTTTGGGTGTAAAAATGATCCGCGAAGCCTGTAGAAACGAACCTGCGCAGGCAGTGAGCCTTGATACGAAGATGCTACTTTGCGGCGGATTTGCTACCAGTATCGACGCGCTAGCCGTTGGCGTGACGCTGAGCTTTACGGCCGCTCATATCTGGTTTAGCGCCGCCGTGATCGGGATAGTGTGCTTTGCGCTTAGCGTCGCTGCGTTTTACGTCGGTAAATTTGCCGGAGAGTTTTTGGAGCAAAAGGCGCTGATTTTAGGCGGCGCGATTCTCATCGCGCTTGGATTTAAAATTTTAATCACGCATCTTTTGGATCATGGGTTTTTGAGCTAAAGGCTAAATTTAGGATTTAGCGGGCTAGTTTGGCTTTACCGCAAGCGAAATTTGCCAAAATCGTTAAGCCCGCGTAAATTTAAATGCGGCTGGCGAATACAGAAGCATTTAAGGAATTTTATGAGTAGAAAATTTAAAATTACAGATTGCGTCAATAGCGACGTATGTTATCCTTACGCCCCAAAGTCGTCGCAGGGCAGAGACGCCAGGGTCGAGATATACCCGCCTAGCAGGCTAGCCGAGGGCATAGCCTTTGCCAAAGAACACGACATCCGCGCCGTTTGGATAACGGGTAATCCAAGCGCGCCTTTTTCGCTTGATTTTAGCGCGTTTGAAATCTTTCCCGAGATAGAGTCTGTAGGGATTTGGAAGGATTTTAAAATCGGCGAAGTAAAGGGCGTGGATGCGCTTTACGACACTGCGATACGGGCTTTGATATTTCACGAAAACGCCGAATTCGGGCTTGATTTCTCGCGGTTTAAAAATTTAGAAGCGCTTGAGGCGACGCAAAACAAAAAGATGAAATTTAACCGCCTGCCGCCTACTTTGCGATACGCTAAAATTTCAAAACTCACGCACGAAAATTTAGCCATTTTCCGCGATACGCCAAAGCTTGAGCAGCTAGAGATTATCTTTTCTAAAATCACGAGCTTAGAGGGCATAGAGGGTTGCAAGGAGCTAGATACTTTGTTTATATTTTCCGCGCCTAGGCTTACTAACGTAAGCGAGATAAATGCTCTAAAAAAGCTAAAATGGCTTTATATCGAGCGCTGCAGGCTGCTTAATAGCGCAGCGATAGAAGGCGTGCGGCTAGAATCGCTAGAGCGTTTCGACGCGCGCTTTAACGCGGAAAATTTGAAATTTTTAGCAAACTTTCCGAATTTGCGAGAATTCTTTTTTAAATACGTAGCAGACGGAGATCTAACGCCTATACTAGAGAGCAAAATCAGCGGCTGCGGCTTTGAAAGCAGGGGGCATTATTCGCATACTTGGAGCAAGCTCCACGACCTACTAAAGGCAAAATACGGCGAAAAATGAAGCAAGATAACGCATGCAGACTAAAACCGGCGCAAACGAAATGAAAATTTTAGGCGACGTCATCGCCCCAAACGTCGGTGTCGGGGATATATATTTGGGCGAAAACGTTAATAGTATCTTTAGTAAATTAGACAAACTAGGCTACGAAATAAGCGATATACGCGATAACTGCATAAAAATAAAAGAATCGTTTTTGGATATTTATTTCGACCCTATAAATTTTGAAATTTCCCTTATCTCGTGCGGCGTAAATTTTAACGGATATTATAAAACGTCAAAAGGGCGCATCTGGGCGGGGATGAGCGTAGCTGATATCTTGCAAAATACGACCGAGCAGGTCGCTTGGGGCGGATTCGTCGCGGTCGATAGGATTTTGGGTATCGGTTTTCCTTTGCCGGAAGAATTCGACGATTTTTCCGAATTAACCGATTTTTTAGATTATGATTTCGTTTTTAAAGAATTATGCGTATATAAAGACGTAAACGCGAATAATTTAAAGGCCAATAAGCGGCGCAAGCGATAGAACTAAAAATTCGGCAAAATCGCAAATGAAGCGTTTTATCTGGTAAGAACAATCGGATGGAAAATAAAAGAAGAGGTCGTTTATCCGGATTTAGCCGATCCAAAACATGGTTTGTCGGCGGCGGCTTATACGGATTCGCATAGAGATATCCTTTTAACTAGAAATTATTGCTATTTAAATACGTTAATAGTCAATAAAGATTTAAAAGATGAAATCTTAACTCTTTTTCGTAATCCTTTTTTGTACTCGCTAGGCGAATGGAAAAAACTATCGTAATTAGCGCGGCTTGGTCGACGACTAATTCAAAAAATCGTATATAGGCTTATCGATTATATTTTTGATGCTATTTAAGTAACTAAAATACTCGTCGAAACAAACTACGTTAAGCTCGTTTTGATAAATAAATAATCGCATACGAATCCCCTTTATTACTTGGTTATTCCTCTTAAATTTACCCTCTGCCGCCGTAAAGCACAGCGCAAGCGCCAAGCAAGCAAATCGCGCCGCCGATTAAGTCCCATTTGGTAAAGGCTTGCTTTTCTACGAAATGCAGCCAAAGCAGCGACGAGACGATGTAGATACCGCCGTAAACGGCGTAAGCGCGTCCGGCGAAGTCTAAATTTACTCGCGTCAAAGTTACCGCAAATGCCGCGAGCGACGCACCGCCGAGCCCCAAAAACAGCGCGCTTTTGTAATACACGCCCAAAAGCTAAAGCAGCCCAAAATCTCAAAAAACGCCGCCGTGAAATAAAGCAAGATTTCTTTTAACAAAGTCCGTCCAGATCGATCTCTATGCCCACGGGGCAGTGATCCGAGCCCGTGATATCGCTTAGGATAAAGGCGTCTTTTAGGCGGTCTTTGAGGCTTGATGAAATGAAAAAATAATCGATCCTCCAGCCGACGTTTTTGGCGCGGGCGTTAAAACGGTAGCTCCACCACGAATACGCGTCCGCCTCGTCGCCGCGCACGTGCCGAAAGGTGTCGATAAAGCCGCGCGAGACGACCTCGTCCAGCCACGCGCGCTCGATGGGTAAAAAGCCCGAGGTTTTGGCGTTTGCTTTGGGGTTTTTGAGGTCGATTTCGCGGTGCGCGGTGTTTACGTCGCCGCAAAATATCACGTCTTTACCCTGCTTTACGAGCTCCTCTATATACGCCAAAAACTTAACGTAAAAGTCCATCTTGTAAGCTAGGCGAGTCTCGTCTTTTTGGCCGTTTGGAAAGTAGATGTTAAAAAGCGCGACGTTGCCGAATCTATGTTCCAAAACCCGCCCCTCGTCGTCATCGAAAAACGCCGCTTTTTGCGTGGCGGAGCTAAATTTAGCCAGACTCATCACGCCGGAATACCCGGCTCTGGCCGCCGAATTTACGCTGATTTCGTTAAATCCGAGCTTATAAATCTCGGCGGGCACGTCGCTCTCGCGCACCTTGATCTCCTGAAGGCCCAAAAAATCGGGCTTTTGCTGCTCTAGCCAAGCAAAGCCGTCTTTAGCAGCGACGGCGCGCAGTCCGTTTACGTTCCAGCTGATTAGTTTCAAATTTTATCCTTTGTTAAATTTGGCGTATTGTATCGCAAGAGCCGTAAAATAAGCTAAAATTTAGTAAAATTAGGATCGTTTTAAGGAGTAAAAAATGAAAAAAATCATCGTTTTATCGCTCATGCTCGCAGCATTTTTAAACGCAAAAGAGATAAAAAGCGCAAACTTTTTCCTCTCGGACGCGAAGTCGGTTGCGGGTCTGAGGGCGTTTTTAAAAGCCAACAAAGAGGAGATCGTGAAGCTAAATTTGAACTACTGCGCGAACGAGAATAGCCTAGAAATTTTAAAAGATAAGGAAAATGAGCGCATACCGGGCGTAAATTTTAGCCTAATTTTGGAGGAGTACAAGCCCTCAAAAGAGCTTGCCGTCGAGCATTACGCCAGGCATTTTGACCTTGGCGAGGGGTATGACGGCGAAATCAACGCGGGCGTGGAGGACGGCGAGCTAATCATCAAACACAGTCTTCGTGAGGGCACTTTTGAAAGCGTCGCTTTGCAAGTAGGCGGCTCGGATCGCGGCAAAAAATATATGTGGCGTTATCTTTGGGACGAAACCGCTAAATGCAAAGGCGGCGAGGTGCGGCTGGATGGGATTTTTTACGTGGATAAGGGCGAATACCCCGCGGGGAGCGACCTCGGCGATGATTACGATATTTTCTGGCTCGACCCGATAGCGAAAAAATACTTTAAACTACTAGAATACAAAAAATAAATTTAGCGCGATGACGGAGCTAACAAGGGAAATTTTCGCTCAAATTTTGGGCGAGAAAAAGACGGAAATCATTTTATTTTTAGCGCAAAATGCCGATGAAAACGGCTTCATCTGTATTAAAATTTCGCAAATCTGCGAGCAAACGAGCGCTAGCAAACCAACCGTCATAGAGACGATAAAACTGCTAGAGAGCCGTAAAATTTTCGAACGCGTAAAAAACGGGATTTACCGCTTTAAAAATCTAAAAGAGCTGCAAAAATAAGCAAATTTTGCCTTTTTGCGCGGCCGTGTCTACTTCGGGCAAATTTGGCGCGCGCTAGCAAATTTGCCTAATTTAAATTTAATCGCGCAAAATTTATTCAACCTGATTCGCCGAAATTCGGATCAAATTTAATCATACGGATTTTACGGCTCAACCGCAAATTTAACCGACCTTGGCCGAGCGATGCGTTCGTAGTCCTTCGCGTTTAAAATGATAGAGCGATCTAGCAAGCCTGCGTTAAAGGCAAGCTCGGAGTAGCGCGTAAATAAGCTAGGATCGGCGATCAGCTCTAGCTCCTCGCAAAAGCTAAAGGGCGGAACGCTGCCGGGTACGCAGTCCGTTAGCCTCGCGACCTCGTCGGGGCTTGCTAGGCTCGCTCTAGTGCCGCCGAGTGCGCTCGCGATGAGCTGTAAATCAGCCTTGTAATCAGCAGGCAGCACCGCCAAAACGTATCGTTTGGCGCCGCCGCCTTTTACGATGCAAACGAGCGCCTTAGCCCCCTGTCCTAGCTGCGTGCCGCGCGCTGCGGCAACCTCGGCCGAGGTTTTGACGCTCTCGTGAGATACCGCGCGAAAGTTTGCGTTTTGCGCGCTTAAGAGCTCTTTTAGTTTCTCGAAAATTTGCTCGGACATCGCTATTCCTTTGGTTTAAATTTTAGTTTAGATTATACAGCAAATTTTAAAATATCCGCCTTGCAGCCCCGATTATTTTAAAGATTTAGCAAACCGAATGCGTCTAAATTTAAATATTTTTAGGCTATCATTTCGTAAATTTGCCCTAAAATGAATGCAAAGAAAAAAAGCAAATTTACAAAGGAAAATCATGCAAATAGATAAAATCCAAATCGAAGCGGGCTGGAAAGAGGCGCTAAAAGAGGAGTTTTTAAGCGCAAATTTCGCCCGCGTGAAGGAAAATTTCCTGCGCGCAAAGGCCGCGGGCGAAGTCTATCCGCCAAACTCGCTGATATTTAACGCCTTTAATCTAACGCCCTTTAACTCCGTAAAAGTCGTAATCCTAGGCCAAGACCCGTATCACGGCGCGGGGCAGGCGATGGGGTTAAGCTTCTCCGTGCCGCGCGGCGTCAAAATCCCGCCCAGTCTGCAAAATATCTACAAAGAAATTTACGACGATTTGGGTATCGCGGAGCCAAATTCGGGCGATCTGAGCTACTGGGCGAAGCAGGGCGTGCTGCTGCTAAACGCGACGCTAAGCGTTAGCGCTGGGCAGGCAAATTCGCACTCGGGTTTTGGCTGGCAGGAGTTCACGGACGCTGCGATCGGGAGGCTTAGCGAACGCGCCCAAAACGTCGTTTTCATGCTTTGGGGCAACCCAGCCAAAGCAAAAGCCTCGCTCATCGACGCATCGCGCCACCTCGTGCTAACGGCGGCTCATCCAAGTCCGTTAGCGCGCGGGGCGTTTTTTGGTTGCAGGCACTTTTCAAAGGCGAATTTATATCTAGCGCAGCACGGCAAAGCGCCGATAGACTGGGATCTAAACAATGCCGTTTAGAGCCGAGCTAGCCGAGCAAATTTTACTTTAAATCTACGCAAATAGACGAATTTAACAAAGGAGTAAAAGTGGCGATTTCGATCAAACTCAAAAAGCGTTGGGATGTTTATCCCGCTTTGCAAGACGTGCTTGCGGCGACTAAAAACCTTAGCGTATCGCCTTTCGGGCTTACGGAAGAGGGTTTGCAGGATTTTCGCGGGATTAAGCTCATAGGCGAAAGAGCGCAAGTTCCTTTACGAAATGGCTATATGTGGGAAAACGTATCCAAACCCCTCCATACTTCCTTGTCCTATGCCGACTTTTCAGGCTCGGTGTGGCAGTATTTTGCTATTGAAGAAACAGAGGATTTTATTCCTGTGATCGACCATGTTATTTTTGACGAAAGCGTATTTGAACTGAGCGCCTATGCTATTTGCGGAAATGGCGCTACCTTTTTGTCGTGCAGTTTTGCTGGTTGCAAATACAAATGGGGAGATTTTATAGGGGCTACGCTAAAAGACTGCCGTTTTACCCAAATCAAAAAGAATGTTCGTTTAAAATTTAATCGCTGTAAATCGTTAGAAAACTGCCTGTTTAGCGGAGAAATCCACAAGGCGCTTTTTTGGCATTCCAGTCTAAAAAACTGCACCTTTGAGGGGACGCTATACGACTGCTCTTTTTACGGGGTCGAAAAGATAACAGACCTGCGTAAAGGCGAGATTATTCCGCCTGAAAACGTAGATAATAGAATGGATGGCGTGGATTTTTCTAAGGCGGATATCATTATGTGTAACTTTTGGTCATTTTGTTATTTGGATAAAGTGAAACCCTCAAAAAACAATTGTGTATTCAAAGTAACCGATGAATTTCACAACTGTTTGCTTTCCATTATCAAAAATAGCGATAGCCCTTTAAAAGAGGAGTTGATAAAAGAGGCAAAATCAGACTTTGCTCCACATCCTACAACCCCCTATGAAGTAATACACCCCAAAGATTTTTTATATCCGGAAAAAGCAGAACTGGCCCAAGCACTCTACAATTTTGTCTGTAAGGCAGCGGAAGCTACGGGATGCAGGGTGAAGTAGCAGAGCCCCGAGACTAAGCGACTAGCAAATAAAAAATCTTAAACCGCTAAAATATCAAAAAGCAAACGGCGCGGGAGAGCTAAAATTTAGAACTAAAATAAACATCGCCTCCCGCGGCGATTTTAAATTTTCCGTCAAATTTTGCCTTAAATATAATAGAAACGTAGGTTACATTACATTTAAAATAAATCAAAATAATAAATATATAAGAAATATACTGATACAATTTCATATCAAATATTATTTTCAAGGAGCGACGATGAAGAAAATTCTACTTTTGGCGGCGATTTGCGGCAGCATTTTTGCAGAGCAAACCTACGAACTAAACGTACCTAACATGAACTGCGGCGGCTGCGCCAAGAAAATCGAAGATGCCGCAAAAAGCGTCAAAGGCGTAAAAAGAGTGAGTTTTGATCTAAAAAGCAAGGACGTAAATATCACCGCAGATAGCGGCGCAAACGTGATGGACGTCGTGCGCGCCATCCAAGCTAAAAAATACAAAGTCGGAATCAAAGAATGAAAAAGCTGGCTCTAGTTTTAGCTCTTAGCGCGGCGGCGTTTGCGGACAAGACGCTAGTTTACGAGATCCCAAATATGTCCTGCGTGAGCTGCTACGAGGTCATCGTGCAGACTCTTGGCGAGCTAAAAGGCGTAAAAAATTTTGAGGTAAATTTAGAAGCCAAAACCGCTCAAATCATAGCTAAAGACGATTTGCCCCAAAACGCCGTCGTCGATGCGCTCAAAAAACAGGGTTATCAAGCGGTTTTAAAATCTGAAAAATAACGCCCGCGCGGGATAAATTTAACTCTTAGCGCGGCTTTTGGGTTTTTAGCAAAAGCGGCTTTGCGTAGTTTTTTAAGCGGCGAATAAATTTAGGCGGCTTTTGTTTAAATTTGCGGTTTAAAGCGCGTTTAGAAATAAAGCCAAATCGCTGTGAATGCGAATCGCAGTCGCCTTTTTGCAAATTTTGCGGCGTAAATTTAGCCGAATTTAGCAACCCTCAAAGCTAAAATGTAAGACGAGTAAAATTTATCGCCGCCTAAAATACGCGGTTTTGACGCAAACGCCCAAAACCGAAAAATAAATTTAACTAAGGATAATTATGAAAAAAACGGCTAGCCTTTTGGTAGCGGCCGCGGCGTTAAATTTGCCGCTTTCGCATTGGGTTGCGAGTCGCGACGCTAATCAAGGCTCTTTAAATTTAACCGCTTTAAAGGCGTTAAGTTTAAGTACGCTAAACGCCTCGGAGGTCGTGCTAGATAAAGTCGAGGTCAGCGCCGACGCCAACGCTACAAAAGAACCCGGAAAACTAACGCGCGCGGATATGGATATGATAACGTCTAAAAATCACGGCATAACCGATCTTTTAAAAGGCAATCCAAACGTCGCCTTTAGCGCGAAAAACGCCAAAAGCGTGCGCGCGGGCGATCTGGCTCCTCAAGATATCAGCATAAACGGCGCGAGCTACTATCAAAATAACTTTACCCTAGACGGCGCAAGCATAAATAACGACCTAGACCCTAAAAAAAGCACGTGGAATAACCACAACAGCATCTGGAGCGACAGCACGATAGGCTCGCAAGCCATGAGCGTAGATGCGGATCTGCTAGATAGCGTCGAGGTGCTAGATAGCGCGGTCTCGGCTAGATACGGCGGCTTTCAAGGAGGCGCCGTAAACGCTAAAACCAGAGACCCCAAAAGCGGCTTTCACGGCGTGCTTAGCTACTCTTATACGGGCGGGGATTGGAGCAAAATTTATAAAGACGCCTCCGCCGCGCAAAGATACGACGACGGCGATCTAGCCGATATGAGCGACTTTAAAAAGCGCAGATATAGAGTCGGCGCCGAGGGATATTTGACGCGGAATTTCGGCCTTTTGCTAGACTACTCGAGGCACCGCTCCGTCATAGAAAACCACTACAACAAAAAACAGATAAATCAAAATTTATACTCGTTTCCGGACGACAGGCAGACCAATGATAATCTTTTCGTAAAAGGCGTTTGGGGCGTGAACGATAAATTTACGCTAAAGCCGAGCTTTTTGTACTCTAGGCTAGATAACTACACCTCCGCCAAGCGGTACCTAGACTCCCAGCTCACGCTAAAATACGGCGGTTACGTCGCAACGCTCGAGGCGCAGGCCGATCTTGAGGGGGTATTTTTAGAGCAGATGCTTAGCTACTCCGCCTCGCAAAACAGCCGCGACTATGAGCATGATACCGAGTACTACGGCTACAAACCCTCAAACGTCAAAAACTGGGGAACCAATCCTAGCCCGAATTTCGGCTCGGGCATAGGAGGACTAAACGATTTTGAACAACGCCAAAACAAGCTAGCGTATAAATTCGACGCAAGCGTGAAGGAATTTGAAGCTCTGGGCGCATCGCATCTGGTAAAATCTGGCTTTGAGATAGCTAGACAAAGCGGCAGCTACGAGATACCGCGCACCCGCGTATCCTACGGCACGCCAAAGCCTTTGATGAGCGGAACGTGCATCGCCGGCGATAAAACTTGCGTCATAGACGATAGCTTCGCATCCCAAGGCGCGGTCGGTCAATATCTATCGAAAAAAACCTACTACTACGCCGTAAAAACCAAGGCTACGCAAACCAATCTCGCCCTTTATCTCGAAGACGAGATGAGGTTTGGCGCGTTTAAATTTCGTCCCGGACTTCGCATCGAGCGAAACGGCGATAACAACGACGTAAATTTAGCCCCGAGGTTGCTAGCCGAGTATGAATTCGCGGATAAAAACTTCATAGGCCTTGGGTTAAACCGCTACTACGGACGAAATTTTTTCGCGTACAAGATGTATAACGGCGTATATAGGATGTATGAGACTTGCGAGAGAAGCTCGTACGGCGGGGCGTATACGTGCGGCGGACTGGCTAATAACCGCCGTCCTATCAGGGAGCTAAAGACGCCTTACGATGATGAATTTAGCGCGTATTATCGCGGCGACGTCGGCAACGCGAGGCTAAATCTAAAATACGTCAGACGCCAAGGCCGCGACGAAGTAGCGACGAAATACGTAAGAGAGCCGCTACCTGGCTACGGAAACGGATATTCTATATTTACCAACGAGGGACAAAGCAAGCGCGACATCGTGACCTTAAGCGCGGCAAACATCGCTCCGATCGAAATTTGGGGCGTGAAAAACGATTTTGAAGGCTCGCTAAGCTTTACGAAGCAAAGCAGGAGCTTTACGGATTATGAAGACGATGAGATGAACGACGACGTCTCGTATAACGGCAAAACCATCAAAAAAAGCGAACTACCCGTCGTTGATTACCATGTGCCTTTTACCGCTAAATTTCGCCACTCGGCTAAATTTAGCGGCTTTAGCGTTTCAAATTTCATAAACTATACGAGCAAAACGGACGCGCTGCTAGGCGGCTGGAATAGGACGCGCGGGATGTACGTCTACGAGCGCCAAAAGCTGCCCGCATACGCGACTTGGGATATGCGCATAGGTTATGAAAGGCGGCTGGCAGGCGATTTTCGAGCATTTGTAAATCTTGATATAAATAATCTTTTAAACAAAAAATTTATCGCCTCAAACGAGGGCAACTACTACGAGTACGGCCTTGGCCGCAACTTTTGGTTGGAAGCGGGTATGAAGTGGTGATTTGCCGGGATTTATCCCGAAATTTACCGCGCAAAACGCGACAAAAGCGGGTTTGCGGCAAACTTTGCGAGCTTTAAAATGCTAAAGCGCTTTGGTTTAGTTTTTATACGCGCCCTAAATTTGCGCCTTTTGGCTAGTTTTGGTTTTTGCCTTACGGCGCAAAATCGCAAATTTGCCGTTTGCGCGCGGCGCAAATCCGCGCTTTTGCCCTCTGGGTTTGCTAGTGGGCGTAAATTTGCCTACTTGCGGCCGGCAAAATCGGCGAAACAGCTAAATTTCGCGTAGGGCGCGAGCGGTAATTTCCTCGCCTAAACGCAAAACGCGCGGGGTGGATTTGACGGCTTAGCGATTGTGCCGTTTAAAGCCAGTTTTGCTCTTGCTGCTTAAAACTCTGAAACCGCGAGAAAATGGGGTTCGTGCTCCTTTTGGCGTGTTTAGAAACGCTATTTTTTATCGCTGCTTAAACGGCGCTAAATTTGCTATGATTTAGCCGTTAGCTCGCGTAAAACCGACCTCAAAAGATACGAATTTGTCGCGCCAAAAGGCTATGTTGCCCGTGCAGACGAAATTTATAAGCCAGATTTTACCCGCCGCCCGGCAAGATCTCGCGCCGTCCCGCCCGCATGTATCTGCTTTGATTTTTGTTTAAAAATGCGCTTAACCGCCCGTAACGCAAAGCTAAAATCGTATTTTGCGTTTTTAAGCCTAAATTTAAGCGCAAAATCGGCCGCGCGTCTTGATTTTACGGCAACTGGCCCTTGTATCCGAGATTTGCTCGCAAAGCGGTTTTTGCAAAGGCAAGCGAAATTTAGCGTTTTGGTGGCAAACCCCGAGCTACCTAGTATCTAATGCGGCAAAAACGCGTATAAATTTCCGGTTTCAGCGGTTTTTTGATATAATCAAAACAAAAGTTAAATCAAAGGAGTAAAATGTATATCGTCCTAGGCGTCCTCGCCGTTCTCGCGCTCATCGTTATTTCTACCTATAACTCGTTAATCGGCAAGCGAAACCAAGTCCTAAATATTAAATCAGGCGTCGATACGCAGCTAAAAAAACGTTTTGACCTCATCCCGAATTTAGTCGCCACCGTCAAGCAGTATCTCACGCACGAGCGTGAACTGCTAGAAAACATCTCCGCGCTTAGAAGCGGCATCCAAAAGGCTGCGGGCGACGAGCAGAGATTTGCGTTAAACGGCGAGCTGTCAAATCTAATCTCAAAGTTAAACGTCGTCGTGGAGAATTATCCTGAACTAAAAGCAAATGAAAACATAATGCACCTACAAAAAACGATAAATGATATCGAGGAGCAGATCTCTGCCGCGCGCCGCGCCTACAACGCCGCCGTTACTGACTATAACAACGCCGTGGAGATGTTTCCCTCAAACATCGTCGCTAGCTGGGCGAGGTTTAGCAAGGCGGCATTTTTCGAGGTGCCTAAGGGGCAAGACGATCCGCACGACGTGCACGAGCTTTTTAACCGCTAAATTTGCGCTCGTTTGGTCAAATTTGAAGTTAAATTCGAGCGATTTAACTGCGTCTTTGAAAATGAAAGCGGGCTTTGTCGGCTCGTCAAATTTAAATATAAAAAGCGGCGCGGGCGGTAAATTTAGGCGGCAAATTTGATCCAAATTTGAGCGTCGTCGCCCGCAAACGGCGAGCATAAATTTAAGCGGTTAAAACGCAAATTTAAAGACGAAAGCCCGTAAAATAGCCAATTTTATAAAAACGGCGTTAAATCAAAAATGGAGTAAAAATGGACGATCTGGTCATGCTAGAGCTTGAGCGGCAAAAGGTTTTACGCTCGCTTTTTAGGCTAAAGCTCGTTTGTTTTGTTCTTGCAGCGGGAGTAGGCTGGCTGTTTTACTATTTCTCGCGCGACGCGATACTCGGCGCGGTCGCGTTTTTAGTTTGCGCGGTTGGGGCGTATTATTTTTTCGAGAGCATTTTTACCGATAGCTTTACCTTTAAATTTAAACGAAAAGTTATACGCAGCATCGTTGAAAGCTGCGGCCTAACCTACCATCCGGGCGGCTTCGTAGAAAATGATTATTTATATATGATTTATGATTTTGACATCGATAAATACTCTGGCAACGACCTGATTTTCGGGCAGATAGAGGGCGTGCGGGTCAAATTTAGCGACGTAGAGGCGATAAGCATCAAAAAGGACTGGCAGGGGAACAAGACTCACAGAGTGCTTTTTGCGGGGCTTTTGTTTGTCGCTGATTTTCCTAAACGACTAAAGGCCGTCACTCAAATTTGCAGCGGGACGGATGATTTTAAGGACTACGGCGGCAAGCGCGCGAGGATGGACGACGCGGAGTTTGAGCGGTATTTTAGAGTCTACGCAACCGATCAGATCGAGGCTAGATACGCGCTCACGCCAAGCTTGATGGAGAGCTTAAAGCTGCTAAAAATGAGATTTCACCACCCCATAAACATCGTGCTAACCGGGGATAAAATCTGCATGGCGATCCGCACGGGACGCGATAACTTCGAGCCCGATCTGCGCCGTCCGCTCGTGGGCAAGGGAGCGAATAGATTTTACAAAGACGAAATCGGCGGCTTTTTGCGTATCGTCGAGGAGCTGCGGCTAAACCGTAAAATTTGGGCGGATTAGAAAGTGCGGCGTCAAATTTGACGGGCGGCATAACCCGCACCCCAAAAAACTAAACGAGCGCGTGAGACGAAAGTCACCGAGTGCGGCGGTAAACGAAAAAGGAGAGCGGATGAAGGGCGTAGCGATAAGCGAAACGACGATAGTCGGCGATGATGGGAAATACTATAAATTTAGCTTTGAAGAGGTGCGCGCGGGGCGGCCGGGCGGAGGAGAGCGCGTGGCGTTTCGAGCCGACGGGGAGTTTGCCCGCGACGTATTTGTGGTGACGGACGAGGGCGAGAGGCGCGCCACGAAAGACGCCAGAAGCGAGGAGACGAAGGCGGCGCTAAAAGAAAGCGCGGCGTTTGGGCGGGCTAGGATAGCAGGCATAGCTTCCGGCGTCGCGCCTGCCGTTATCAAACTTTACGCGTTTTTTATCGCGGACTACGCGGGGCTAAAGCTACAAATCGCCGTTGCTCTAGCAGTCCTCGTAGGCGCGCTGCTAACCTATGCGGCGCTAGGCGGTATCGCGCGGCTTGCGGGTAGCGATGATCTGCACGTAAACTACGGCAAGGCGATGATAGCGATGTTCGTCGCCCAGGTCACGCAGACGTTGGCGTTTTATTTGGCGCAAACGGGGCATCCGCTAGCTAGGCTCGTCGCCGTTATCGCGGCGCTTTTGCTGGTTTACGTGGCGGTAGTTTGGGCGAAGGTCTTTTTTAAGCTTGCTAGGCTAACTAGAAACGGGCTTTTTAAAGC
>CAUQRE010000002.1:0-17553 GCA_963520315.1 uncultured Campylobacter sp.
ATCAAAACCAACTTCGGGATCGACGATGTTTGAGAGCGCGCCGTAAATTTTTTCTTTCATTTTTCTTCCTTTACTCCAAATTTCGTAAATTTAAAAACATTTATCATATTTATCGCGACCAAAACGATACTAACAAGCAAGCTAGCCACGCCGCAGTGCTCGAGCGATTTTATCTCCAGCCAGACGCCAATTTCGTAGAGCGCAAGCCCAAGAGTATTAAAGCCGATACCGATATATGCGGGCTTTTTAAGGATCATCTGATCTAGCAGCGGCACCTTTGTTTTACCGACAAAGGGCGCTACGTAGTGGTACCAGATGAGAAATGGCGCGATCTTGTAAAGATGGGCCGCGATGAATGCAAATAAAAAGCCGTAAATCAGCATAAACACCGCCATATCGTATCTATCTGCCGCGATAAATGCGCAAAAAAGCACGAAGGCCGCAAGCGAAAGGGCGATATTTACGTTCCAGTAATCATACGCCTTGCGGACGCGCTTTTTTAGGATATGCAGTGCCTCGGCGACAAAGCAAATGATCGCCGCCCCAAAGGCAAAATACGCGTAAATTTCGCTAAAAAAGAGCAAAACGCCAGCCAAAATATAAAATCCGAAGGCAAATTTGCTAAGCGTAAATTTTAGATCGTGCGCCAGGGCAAACATCGGTAGCAGCACGGTCGCCACGCCGACGATGATAAAAAAGACAAACCCGAGCACGAAATATACGTGAAATTTAAGCGCGAACATAAAATCCATCGGCAAAGTACCCGAAAGTATCATCAAAAGGCAAAATCCAAGCGAGATGCCGGCGAGTAAAAATACCGCCGAAACAAAAAGCATAAACGCCGCGAAGCTCTTTTTTTCATTATCCATAAAGCTAACGATATAGGTCGTGCCGAAAAACAGCAGCGCCAGAAAAAGCGCCATGCCGCCGCCGTGTATGAAGCCCGTCTTGCCGCTGATCATCCCGTAGCTCATCGAGGCCGTGCCTGCGCAGTAAAGGGCTAAATTTACCACCGCGCCCTTGATCGTCGAAAACGGCTTTTCTAAAATCACCGAAGTGAGCTGATAAAGCGCGCCGATGATGATACTCATCACGAAGCCGACGAAAAACACGTGTAAAAACCCCGCCGTCTCAAGCCCCGCGATCGTCTCAAAATCCGCCGCGAAAAAGGCGGGAATGCTCGCTATCAAAAAGCAAATGCCCGCGATAAAATAACCGCCCACTAGCTTAAAAGGCGGCGCAAAGGTGTTTAAAAGCATAGCCTATCTCAGTGGCAAAGGCTCGTATCTACGTTTTTGACGTCCGCGCCCTGCTTTAGGCTAAAGGTCATCTTGACCGCTCCGCCATCTAGATCCTCGCGCTCGATGTCAAACTGCTCCGCTATTTTAGGGATTAGACCGGCGGGAAATTTATGATTTACCATCACGATTTTGGTGTTTTGGTTTGCAAATTTGATTGCTACCAGCGCGTTTACCATAGGCTCGGGCGGTACGCACGGACGGCTGTCAAATCCAACGAAATCCACGCCGCCCTGGCTATATCTATAAAACGGCACCGTCGCGCCCTCGGCGTTAAACTTCTCGGCGTCTTTGAAAAAATCGCTCATTTTTTATCCTTGTTTTAAATTTGGATAATTATACTCTTATTTTGCGCGCGGGCGTCTTGACCTTGCTTAAGTAGTTTGGATTAATATACTGCAACGTAAAATAAATAAAATTTCAATTTATTTTAAGCGGGGGGGGTAAAATACGCCTACAAATTTAACGTAAAGGATAAAAATGAGTTTATATCTTGCTTTAAAAGATAAGCTTCCAAACGATGCTTTTTATATGAAGGATAAGCTAGACGGCTTAAGCGACGACAAGGCAAGAGCCGTATCGATACTAAATTTAAAAAGCCCAGTAGTCGGCCTGGCGCTTGGACTTTGCTTTGGGGCTTTTGGCGTGGTTAGATTTTATAAAGGCGATATTTTGCTAGGCGCTTTAAAGCTTATAACGCTCGGCGACCTTGGTTTTTGGGCGTTAGCGGATTTATATTTCGTCTATAACGGTATCAAAAAAGATAATCTAGAACTATTAAATTCAGCCATCATGTAAAAAATGAAAAATATACTGCTAATAAATGAATTAAAATCGAGGCTACCGTCAAAATTTATATACCGAGCTCGTGATGAGTAAAAGGCTTGAGGAGCTAGACGATGCCCAAAGCTCGCAGCTGGTAGCCGATGCGTCGTATATGAAAAAGCCGACTTTAGTTTGGGTTTTTGCTCTGTTGTTCGGGGGTTTTGGAGGGCATAGATTTTACGTAAACAGTCCGGTAATCGGCATTGTTTTTATAGTGCTTACGTTTTTGGTATTTGCCGCAGCCGTTCCTCGTCCAGACTCCGGCATAGACAATTTATTTACGCTCATTTGGTTAGCCGCGATCATAGACGGTGTGCTGCTATCTAAAAAAATAGCGGCTAAAAACTACGAAAAAGTAGCGCATATACTAGAGAAAAATGCCCGTTAAGCAGCTTAGTAAATTTCCAAAATATAGTTTGTATTTGGTAGCGGATAAATTTAACTCGCTAAACGAGAGGCAACAAGAGGCATTAAATTTAACCGACTTTAAAAATCCGTTCGTCGCGCTTGCTTTGGGGTTATTTTTAGGAGTGATTGGAGCCGATAGATTTTATATTGGCTCTATCGGTATCGGCGCTTTAAAGGCGCTTGCGCTATTTTTTATATTTGCGGCAATCGGCGTCATAGAGGCGGTTTATGAGGGCAAAGCGATGAGCGATAGCGAATATATCGTCGCTCTAAGCATTGCCGGGCTTGTTTTAATGTTTTATTTTGTCTTAGCAGTCGTTGATGCATTTTTATCTTTTAAAGCTTGCAAAGAGAAAAATTTACAAACTCTCGTCGAAATTTTAGAAATTTATAAATAAAATCTCGCCTAAAAATAAACCAAGTCGCCGCTAAAATAAAATCAAAAGTAGACCCAAACGGCGGTAGGCTCAAAAGGCGCCGAATTTATCGCCGAGCGGTAGCGGCGGTACAATCTCTTACCGCCTTAGCAGTACTGCTTGTAGCCTTTATCGCAAAGCAGTTTTTTGCCCTCTTGTTTTAGGATTTCGTTTTTACTCTCGCCCCTATAGGTCGAGTTTTGGTCGCTACCGGCCTTTTGTCCGTTTATATAGATGTCCGCTGCAAACAGTCCCGTAAAAAACGCCAAAAAAATCAAAATTCGCTTCATAAATCGCTTTCAATCAAATTTAATCTCCAAGATGCAAGCAAATCGCAGTCCAAATTTAAGGACGAGAACGTAAAATTTAGGATTTAAACTTGCTACAAATTTTAAATCTTAGCGTAATCTTTGAAAAACTGACTTATGCAATTTAAATTTGCTACCGCTCGCAGTAGTTTATGCCTCTATGGTTTTAAATTTATAAATTTACGCGTCGCTTAAATTTGATATACTAGTATGTGCTGTAGACCGACTCGGTTACGCCTAGGCCGCGCCGGCCTAAAATATCACTATAACTCTTTGGCTTTGCTCTTTCGTTTAAGATATCTCTTGTATTTTTTATATTTTCATACCGAGGCGTATCTGCGGCGTGTCTGTGCGAAGGCATTTTAATTTAGCCAGTCATCGCTAATATCCATAAAATATGCCTCGTCATAGATGCCGTGCTCGTTTTTAAAACATCTATTTTCGTTCATCGGTTTTCAAAACTGTTTAAATGCACGCTTTGCAAAGCCCCGGTAGCGGCCGATTATCGCTAGCGCGTTTCACTCTCGCAGGTAACGCGTCCGGTCCAGACGAGGCCATTTGCAGCTTAGCCGTGGGCAGGTATAAAGCGCATAGACTATTTGCAATCCAAATTAATTACGCCGTAGCCGCACAAGCCTTGACGAAAAATAAGGTAAATTTTATCGTTCGTGCGGCGTAATAGACTAAAATTTGGCTCGGCCTTCTATACTTTATCGGCTCTTTAGTCGCTTTTTGTATTCGTCAAGTAGGGTATATTTGCCGCCCTATAAATTTAACTTGCTTGTCTTGATTTTGTATGCGTCTTATATTTGTCGTCTGGGTCGGTAAAGCTATGTTCTTAAAAATTTTGATTTTAAAAAAGCGTTTGCTTTTTTCAAGGCGGGCTTAGTAGGACTCTTGTTTTAAGGCTTTTGGCATGTGTTTTTTGGGTTTTGCAGATTGCGGAATTTTATAAAGGGGCGTTAAATTTTAAGATTAACTATTTTTGATTTGCGCTACGCAATGCTGTATGATTGAATTTATAAAGGATTGGAAGACCAATCCTTTTATCAATCCATCTGATTTCTAATGTAGGTTGGAGCGTCCAATACTGCAGATGCTTCTTCGCTGTTGTAGCCGCCGCTTACTTTTAGCTGACTTATTCTTTGTTCTAGGTATGGATTTCTAGAGTTTAAAGATGCTTGACTGGGAGTAGGTGCCGGAGCAGGAGCTGTTTCCTCCTTACCTTTAAAACCGGTTGCTATGATGGTAACTTGAACTTTATCCTCCATACTCTCGTTGCTCGTAGTGCCTAGTATAATGTCGGCATTGTCATCTACGCACGCTCTAATGATAGCCATCGCTTCGTCTATATCGCCAAACGGGCAGTCCGGGTGAAATTTGAAGTGTACTAGGATGCCTACGGCTCCATTTATGGTAACGTCGCTTAATAACGGAGATTGGATAGCGTTTTTAACGGCTTCTTGAGCTGCGCCGTCACCGTTTGACTCTCCTATACCTAGTAAGGCCATGCCGCGATGTTCCATGACTTTTTTCACGTCGGCAAAGTCGGAGTTTATGTCGCTATCGCCTGATTCTAGCACGATAGTACACATACCGCTGACTGCGCGCGCCAAAACGTCATCAACTATTTTAAAGCTTTCTTTGATACCGGCTCTTTTATCTATGATACTTCTTAGCTTTTGATTTGGTATTACGATTATGGAATCAGACTCTTTTTTTAGCTCATCAAGACCTTTTTGGGCTAGATTATAGCGCTTTTTACCCTCGAAATCAAACGGCATCGTAACGACGGCGACCGTCAAAGCACCGATATCTTTAGCTATTCTAGCTATCACGGGAGCTGCGCCGGTACCGGTTCCCCCGCCTAAGCCGGCAGCTATGAAAACTATATCTGAATACTCTAAAATGCTAGTTATCTCCTCTTCGCTCTCTAGTGCAGCCTTTTTGCCTACGTCAGGTTCCATACCTGCGCCAAGCCCTTTGGTAATCTTTTCTCCAAGCTGTAGCTTAGTAAATGCAGATGAGCTACCCAGCGCCTTTATATCGGTATTTGCGACGATAAGATCTACGTCCATCTCATCGCCTTTTTCCCTTATGATATGATTTATCATATTGCAACCGCCGCCGCCTACGCCTATAACCTTTATCTTTGCGCCGTATGAAGACTTTTTCTCTTCAACCGTGAAGTTACCCTTATCCATTTACCCAAATCTCCTTTAAAATAGTTGTGTTATTTTGTTCCAAAGCACGGAAAAAAAGCTAGGCTTCTTTTCTTTTTTGTCGTTTAAATCTTCGTTTAGTTCGTCTTTTAGCGTTCTATCGTCGTCTATCCTTAGATCATCTATATAGCTATCATCTAGCGTCGTCCCTTTAAAAATTTTCTTATCTAGCTCTTCTACGCTTTTTGTACCGCTATCGTTTTGCATAGCGATATCTTTGAGGTTTTTGTTTTTAACTACTACCTCGTCTTTATAGCGCATCTTCTTTTCTGAGTCTATTTCATAGGGCGTAAAATATCCCGCACCGTACATACAAAGCCCTATCGCGCAAGAGTTTGCAGGATCTCTTAGTATCTCGTAAAGCCCCTCCATCTCTTTAGGCTTTGCTATACGTACAGGCATATTTTTAAAAAAAACATCTGCAAATTCTTTTATGCCCTCAAATTTAGTCATACCCCCAGTTAGCACTACGCCTGCGGCTATGGACGACTTGTATCCGCTATCTTCTAGCATTTTGGCTAATATCATAAGCGTCTCTTCTATCCTTGCGTATATAACTTTTGAGATAACGTCAAGCGAGACCTCTTGAGTTTTGCCGTCATCGTTGATAGGCGGTATCTCTACCAATTCGTTAGTTTTGGCGGTATCTAGAAGCGCGCCGTAGTTTAGCTTTATCTCCTCGGCTTTTAAGATCGGCGTATGAAGCGCAGCCGAGAGATCGTTGGTGATATTTGCCGAACCGATACCTAAAAACTCGTTGTATCTTATCGAATTTCCGGAATGTACTATCATATTGCAAGTAGCTCCGCCCATATCGATTAAGGCTACGCCTAGATCCTTTTCATCCTGATTTAAGGTAGCAATAGCCGAAGCATAGCTGGAAAGTACGATATTATCAGGCTCGACGCCGGCTAAATTTAGCGCTTTTCTAAGATTGCTTAGAGATGATTTTTGCGCCATTATGATATGCGTTTGCACCTCAAGCCTACTACCGTTCATACCCAAGGGATCTTCTATATGCTCTTGGTCGTCTACTTTAAAGTTATACGGCAGTATATGAAGCTTTTCGTAATCGCTATGGATTTGCGCTCTTCGCTCGGATTCAGACATTGAGCGCTGTATCTCTTTTATACCTATTTCATACGTCGGGATATTTACCACCCCGTTGCTCTCTACGCTTTTGGTGTAGGCTCCCGATATCGATACTACCACCTTTTCATATCGAGTGCCGGCTATTCTCTGGGCATCGACTAAGGCGCTTTTTATTGATTTTGAAGCCAGTTCGATATTGGTTATCACGCCTTTTTTTATGCCCTGCGTTTTGGCATTTCCTATGCCGATTATCTTTAGACCCGTGTCGTCGTGTTGCGCTATGACGGCGCAAATTTGAACCGAGCCTACGTCGATACCTAAAATTTTAGTACTCAAATCAATACCTTTTTATTTTTTACTAACGTAATATTCTACTTTATATCTCTTGGCTAGCGCCGTACTCAAATCTCTCATCAGTTCGCTATTTTTTAGGTAGCTTGATTGCTGGGCGATGATGTCTTTATATTCGCTCTCTTTATCGCGATTTATTAAATTTTGCTCTAGTATTTCGTAAACCACGGCTTTATTATCAATCATTACGTAGTCTTTTTTAGCGCTTTTGTCAAATAATTTACTAACGAATACGTTAAATTCCCCTTCCGTTAGTCCGCCTTGAGCTTTTATGGCGTCTCTGCCGATAAAGCCTATGTCAATGCCTTTAAAGCCGTTTTTAAGCAGTTCTTTTGCTTTAGCTTCCACTATTTCTTTAGTTTTTTGTTCTTTATAAAGCTCTAAAATTTGCTCCCTAGCTTCCTCGAAATTCATTACTCTTGGAGCTATTACCTCTTTTACTTTTACTATCATATATCCATCGTCGTATTCAAACGGTTTTAGCGTTTCGCCGGTTTTGACGAGTTTTAGTTCATCTATAGGTAGACTTGCGTTATCTTCCAGAGTCGAGATAGTCGTGCCTGCTTCGCTTTCGCCCTTTTTAATTTTTAAATACTCTTCTAACGCGATTTTTTTAGTTTGCTTTAGGTTAAAATCCTTTAAAACCTCGTCTTTAACCGTTTCAAAATCTTTTATTTTGTCGTCGCTGCCTTTATACTCGTTTTTATTTTCGTCATAAAACGCTCTTAACTCCGTAGCATTTGCTTCGCTAGTTATAGCCGGAATAAATTTAGTATCAAGTTTAAACTCCGTCATGGTTTTATACTCGTTTTTATGTTCTTCCCAGAGCGTTTTTACAGCGTCTTCGTCTACTTTTATCTCATTGTCGTCGGCTCTACGACTTGCATGGAGATTCTATCTTGCATTAAATAACTCGCCAAAAGCATATCGGTATCTTGCTTTTTGGTTGGGATATTTAGCGCGTGTCTTAGCTTGTCTAGCAGGATTACGTTTTTTAGGCTTTCTTCGTATTCGCTCTGAGGTATTCTAGCTCTTTTTAGCGTATTTTTATACAGCTCTTTATCAAATTTGCCGTTAGTATGGAAATTTTGATCCGCGATGATATATTTTACTATATCTTCGTCGTTTACTCCAAGACCCAAATCATCGGCAAAATTTAAGAATAACGCGTCGTTTACTAACGATTCTAAAGCCAAATTTTCAAGCTTAAGATTGGCGGCTTCTTCTTCGCTTAAATGTCCGTCGGCGAGCTGGCTATAATATGCGTGAAATTGTCCGTATTTATTTTGAAACTCTTGGATGCTTATATTTCTGTGTCCTACTTTTGCGACGGAGCTGGAGCGGCTCGCGTTGAGGTCATAGGCTCCCCAGCCCACGAAACCCGCCCCGACGAAAGCTATCGTGCTTATCCATATCGTCACGACAAGGTATTTTCTGTGTTTTTGCATCCAAGTTATCATTTAAATTTCCCTATGTAAATTTCATAAAAATTTTATGCAATATTTTACTTAAATTTCGTAAATATCACCTTAAAAACGAGGTTTGAAGGCAAAATTTTTAAGTCGCGATAATACAAACTAAACTCTGCCTAGTTATTTTGCGATTCGTAAGAATGCGCAATGCTTAGTAGCTTACAAGTATTCTCAAGGATCGCGACGTCTTTTGCCAGCTGATAAGGCGTCCTGCTATGCACGTATACGCCGTATCCTTTGATAACCATTACGTTAGTTTTATTTTCTAGCATATAGCGGTATATCTCGGTATCGGCACGCTCGTACCAGTCCTCAAACTGCTTTGGATCGTATATGGGTATCTCGCTGCGTCTCATGTAGCCAAAGTAATCCCTCGGCCGTATAAAGGCGTGTCCTAAGGTGTATGCTGTTAGATAGTGCGGCATGGCGTAACAGACATATTTGGCCTCATTTATATTTTTGTATATATTTAGATGGATGTCCGCATCTATACTCGCGTCGTTCCAGCGGTAATCCCTTTTGGAATTTAGCATTATCAAGTCTTCTTCTCTAACGTTATCAAAAATCGTCGTCCTTTTATTTATCAAAAAAGAATCATGCTGGATTCTAGCTGAAATAGAGCCGTGAAAGACGCCGAAAAAGTTTTTTCTAAACATCGAAAGAGCGATATTGCTAATCTCGCTTGCGCAGTACTTTAAGTCCATTTTAACCTTTTATAAACTTTTTTTGTTATTATACACAAAAAGTAAAGGCTAAATTTGAACTCCCCACACGTTCCAGTGCTACTTGATGAAGTTTTGCGAGCTTTTGAGGATATAAAAAGCGGCGCGATTATCGATTGTACGCTCGGATACGGCGGGCATTCCAGCGCGATTTTAGAGCAAAATCAAAACGTAAATTTGATAGCCTGCGACCAAGACGAAGAAGCGATCAAATTTAGCTTTGAAAGACTGAAAAAATTCGGTCAAAGAGCGCAAATTTTTAAGAATAAATTTTCAGAAATTTTGGGCAAAGTAGAGCAGGGTCAAATTCGCGGTATCCTAGCCGATATCGGCGTTTCGTCGCTACAGCTAGATAAAAACGAGCGAGGATTTGGCCTAAAAAGCGAAAATTTAGATATGCGCATGGACTCGCAGGCTAAATTTTCGGCTTACGACGTAGTAAATTCTTATAGCGCAAAAGAGCTGGAGCGTATATTTGAGGACTACGGCGAGCTACCACACCCCGCCAAATTTGCCACTAAAATAGTAGAAACGAGGCAAAACGGCGAGATAAAAAGCGCCGAACGCCTCGCGCAAATAATCGGCCTAAAGGGCGTAAACGGACGCAGCGTTAGCGCGGCGACGTTAGCTTTTCAGGCGATAAGGATAGAGGTAAATAATGAACTTAGCGAGCTGCAAAATTTACTCCGAAGCATTGAGGATTCGCAGATCGACGAGTGCGTCGTGGCGATAATCAGCTTTCACTCGCTAGAAGATCGCATAGTAAAAAATAAATTTAGGCAGTGGGCGCAAAACTGCATTTGTCCGCCGCAGGCTCTAAAATGCACATGCGGAGGGAATAACGCGCTAGGTAAAATCGTTAGCAAAAAAGCAATAACGCCAAGCGCTGCCGAGATCAAGGCAAATCCGCGCTCAAGCTGCGCAAAAATGAGGATTTTTAAGATTTCAAGAGGTAAAAATGCAAGATAAAAACGAGATTTCGGAGTTTAGCGGCGGCGAGCCGAAAAAGGAGCAAAATTTAGACTTTAGGACGTTAGTATCGGCGTATGCGGCGCTTTTTATCGCGCTTGCTTTGTTTTTGCCTAAAATTTACATCACGAATCAAATTTATTACATCAGTCGCGAAATCGGCGATCTAAGCGGTAAACGCGACGTCTTGCTAGAAGAAAACAGAGAGCTTCGTCTAAAGCTTGAGAGGATGAAGTATAAAAATCAAATTTTAGACCCGCTTACCTTAAAATAACTAATTTCCGGCCTCAGACTGCGCTACTAGGCGCTCTAGGACGTACTGCTCCAAGTCCTTGCGCGGGATTTCGTTTTTTACCGCTTCGTTGTAGATCATCTCGACTTTCGTGGAGTATTTTTCGTAGCTAAAATACGGAAAATGCACGCTCCAAGCCTTTTTTATTAGCTCCTTGCTAACGGCTTTTCTCGCCCAAATTTTAAACATATCAAAACCGATAAAAACAGCCGCAGTGCCTAGTACCGCGCTAAGTATAGAGAGATGAAAATCAAGCTTGGTAAAAAGACGGTGCGTCAAAATCAGCAAAACAAAAAAAATGGCAAAGCACAAAAGCCCGTAAACAAGGTAGGTTTTTGCGTAGCGAAATTTAAAATTTAGCTTGGCAGGATCAATCAACATGCCTTCGTTAAAAAGGCAGTTTGCCTCAAGTAGATCGCGAAACAGCACGGGTTGCTTCGAGATAACGAAGATATTTTTTAGGATTAAATTTTTTAGCGCGTTATTTTTCATCTTTCCGATTATCCTTAAATTTAGCCCCAATTATATCAAAAACTTCGTAATCCAAGCTAAAATTTGGACTTAAGGCAACGCTTTTTAAGAGTATTTGAGCTAAAATTACTTAAATTTTAAGGAGAAAAAATGAACGGAATAGTATATCTAAACGGTGAATTTATAGACGCGGCGGTAGCTAAAGTTAGCGCATTTGACCGCGGATTTATCTTTGGCGACGGCATATACGAGGTCGTGCCGGTGCTAAACGGACGGCTCGTGGATAGGGAGGATTTTTGGGAGAGATTTGAGAGGAGCCTAGCTGCGATCGAGCTAAGCTTGCCGCTTTCAAAGAGCGATTTTGGGGGCGTTTTAGAGGAAGTAGTCTGGCGAAACAACCTAAAAGAAGGCGGCGTTTATATGCAGATCACCCGCGGCGTCGCCGATAGGGATTTTAAGTTTATAAAAGGCTTAAAACCGACTTGTTTCGTGTTTTGCTACGAAAAAGATATCGTCGCAAACCCTGACGCCGCGACCGGTATCGAGGTCGTTAGCGTCGAGGATATCCGCTGGAAGCGCCGCGACATCAAATCGATCTCGCTTTTGGCGCAGTGCTACGCCAAGGAACAGGCTGTAAAAGCAGGCGCCTACGAGGGTTTCATGGTCGAAAACGGCTTTGTTACCGAGGCGACTAGCTCGTCTGCGTTTATCATAAAAGATAACGTCCTGATAACCAAACCGCTCTCAAACGAGATTTTGCCGGGCATCCGCCGCAAGGTGATCCTGGGGTTTGCCGAAAAGGCGGGGCTAGAGATCAGACAGCGACCGTTTACGATGCAGGACGTTTACGAAGCCGACGAGGTGTTTATCTCGGCTGCGACTCTGCCGCTACTGCCAGTCGTCAAGGCCGACGGCAAACCGATAAACGGCGGCAAAGTCGGCAAATACGTGCCGATACTGCGTCAAATGTATATAGATAAGATCAAAAAAGAGGCCGGGCTTTAGGCTAAAATTTGACGTTTTGGGTCGGCTTTGCGTTTGTGCGAGTTGGCTAAATTCGGCTAAATTTGACGAATGCATTTAAATTTGCCGTCTGAAGCGTTAGTAAATTTGAGCTGAAATAACGCTTGCCGGACTATCAAATTTGGAACTAACGATGAAAAATAAACCCAAAATTTTAATCAGCGCCTGTTTGCTCGGAGAAAACTGCAAATATAACGGCGGCAATAACGCAGACGCGATTTGCACGGGCGAGCTTGCCAAACTTGGGCAAATTTACGAGCTCATCGCCGTTTGCCCGGAGTATCTGGGTGGACTGCCGACTCCGCGCGAACCTACCGAAATTTGCCCAAACGGACGGGTTTTAACCAAATTTAGCGGCCGCGACGTTACGCGAGAGTTTCTTTTTGGCGCACAAATTTGCGCCGATATCGCAAGCGAAAACGACTGTAAAATCGCTATTTTAAAAGAGCGAAGCCCAAGCTGCGGAAGCGGCGAGATATATGACGGAAGCTTTACCGGGCGGCTCGTTAGCGGCGACGGCCTAACCGCAGCGGCGCTAAAAAAGCTGGGCGTTCGCATCGTCGGCGAGAGCGCGCTTGCGGAGCTAAATTTAGAAAAAGAGGCGCAAAACGGCCGTGTGAATAAACCTTAAAGATATAGCGGGCGGCGCGAAATTTTACGCCGGAGCGGCGATAAAGATAATGCCCACGCCGCGCGGGCTGGAGGGGGGAAAAATTTTATCCCTGAAGGCGGGCTTATTTACCTTGTCTCGGACAATGCTTCGGATAAGAGTTATTTAAACTGCGTCTGCCTAAGCTGGGGTGAAGAAGGAAACGTGATCTGTCGCCTCGAACGAAAGAGCAACTGCGTACTTGGAAGCGAGATCAAGCGGATGTTTGAAAGTAAGTTGCAAGAGGCGTTTATAAGTAAAAGAATTAAGATCGCGGTAAATTAAGCAGCAGGGGTTTGTTGGCAAAATTTGCTAGCGAGCAACGCAAACGTTGTTATAAATTTGTGCGTATCAAATTTCTAGCGCGACTTTGGAAAAATTATCGCTTGAAATTTAAAAAATCTCAAATTCGTCAAATTTGCTTAAACTAAAAAATTGACACGCGGGCTACTGTAAGGCTAACATTAAATTTAAAATTTATAAACCGCCTATTGCCAACTAGAATCCAAATTTTAACGGAAACAAAAACAGTGACGTCTAGCTATCAGCCAAAACATAATGATAAATTCGAGCTAAATTTGCCCAAATTTATCGTCAAAACCGCCGTCAAATTTATCTTAGATGCCCAAATTCCGGTCTATACTCGAAGTGCATCGTATCAAAGCTAACCCAGCGCCCGCCCCAGATGAAGCCGTGTTTTTCAAAAACGCGCACGATATCCTCGGGGATTTGATTGCGGTAGCTACCGTCCTTGCTCCAGCGCCAGTAGTCGCTCTTGTCGGTATTTATGTCGATCGCGATGCCGTAGGAGTGCGCGCTCTTGCGCTTGGTGCCCTCGATCACGCGCCAGTTAAAGGTACCCGACGGATTGTCAAAAAATTTTAGCAGCCCCGGCTTTTGCGCCACTAGCGCGTCAAGCTCGTTTGAGACGGCTTGCAGAGCTGTCGCCGCGCCGTTTTTGGAGTTAAATTTAAACGTTTTGCCGCCGTGATTTTTTATCCAAACGACATCGGTTAAATTTGCCTTCACTTCCGCCTCGCTCGCGCCGTAAATTTTATCCAAAAGCTCGTAGTTTCGGTATCTGCCGGCATCATTGCTAGGTAGCGATAGAGGCTTAAATAGCGGATAAGGCTGCGCAAAAGTATCCTCGACGTCGGCTAGATTTAGCAGACGGGCGGTATCCTTTGCCTCGCCGTCGTCAAATTTAATTTTACTACCGTCCGCGAAAACCACCTCGTTACCGACGATTTTCACGCCGTAAGCTTTTTCGATTGCCGATTTTTTCGCGCGCAACGCATCCTCGCCGCTAGCCACTTCAAAGGTATTCATCGAATTTATCCGCGAGACTAGCAAACGTTTTGGATCAATTCCCGCTACGTCCGAGCCGATTTTTAGCGTCGTGATCGCTATGCCACCGATCATAGCTCTGCCGTTATCTTTTGTGCGGATGCCCCAGACGTCGTGCACGGCGAGCGGTTCGTCGCCGCGCATACCCGCATAAAGCATGATATGCCCGTTCATGTGAAATAGTGTTCTATACGGCACGGCTTGCGTTTTTATGACGCGTAGTTTTTCTTCCGCGCTTAAATTTGCTAGGCTCACGACCTTGCCGATTTGTCCTTGCGCCTTTGAGTTTCGCGGTAGCCACACGCCAAAGCTACCGAGGAAATCCTGCAAAAACAGCGAGCAGTCGCGCTTGCCGCCAAACCCGCCCCAGCCGTAGCTTTGCCCCAGTAGCGACGACGCCAGCGCCCTTACGTTTTCGTCGCTAAATTTAAGCGGAAAGCGGCTTGCGCTTTGTTTTGAGATCTCGTAGTTTTTTAGCCCGCTTTGGGTTTGTATTTTGCCGTAAAATTTAAACTGATCCTCGCTTTGAAACGGTAAAATCGCGCCTATGCGTCCGTAAAATAAAAAGTTGCCGTTTTTGTCGTAGACGGGCTCTTCGTCTTTGATAACGCTTAAAAATTTAGAGTTTTTTAGCTCCCGCACGGCGTCTGCGCTTAAAATTTTGATTTCGGTCGATTTTATCCAGCCCCAGGCCGCATCGCTACCCACAAACGCCCACGCGCCGTCGGCCGAAAAGTGCGAAACGTAAAGCGGATAACCGATCGAAACGAAAGAGAGCTGGGCGTAGTCAAACGGCAGCCCTTCGCCCGCGCGTACGGGATTATAGAGTACGGCCTCGTCGGTCGGTAGGTTTCGCAGGCTAGTATTTGCCGTCGTTATCGCAGGTAGAGAGACTTTACCGAAGCTCTCTACGCTAGCGTTTTTTCGCACTTTTTCAAACCATTCGTTTGGAATTTTGCGCATATTTGAGAAATAATACTGCCTTTTTGACGTATTTTTATAGTAATCTAGCGCCCAAAAAGCGTCTTTTGCACTCGTTGCGGGCGCTTTTAAATCAAGCGCGTTAAAGCGTTTTTGCAGCAGAGTTTCGCCGCTACTTTGCGCTTCAAAAGGCAGTATCGGCAGCGCATTTGCATTTTGATCGACGTCGAATTTTAGATAACTGATGTGGCCTAAATTTTCATCCGCACTCTCCTCGGGCATGTCGTATGCGGGCGCGGCGTTAGCGCCTTGATCAGGTAAATTTACCGCGCTTGGCACGTCTTTTGTCGATGCGCAACCGCCCAGCATCGCTAGCGCCGTCGCTACGGAAAATATAAATTTGTAAAATTTCAATCTAGCTCCTTAAAAATAAGCTATAATTTTACAAAAAAATAGGGAAATTTGTGTTAAACCAGCTGCTAGATATCTTAAAAAAATCAAACGTTTTTCTAACCGGGCGCGGCGGCGTTGGCAAGAGCCACCTAACGCAAGCGGTCATCAAGCACTATAAAAGCGAACTAAAAAACGTCGTGGTGCTGGGTAGCACCGGCATCGCGGCGGTAAACGTCGGCGGAGTGAGCGTGCATAGCTTTTTTAAATTCGGCATCTGCTCAAACCTTGAGGAGCTGCGCGGCTACGACCGCAAACAGCGCGGGAAACTAGGCGAACTAAAAAAGATACTAGACGTCTGCGATCTCATCGTGATAGACGAGATATCTATGGTCAGCGCAGGGCTGATGGATATGATTTATTACCGCTTGATGAGCTCGCGATTCGTCGGGCGCGTGATGCTCGTGGGCGACTTTTATCAGCTGCCACCCGTGCGAAAAAACGGTGATGAGGGCAACTCGCTGTTTAAATTTCTTTATGCTTTTAACTCTAGCTCGTGGCATGAATTTGAGTTTAAAAATATCGAGCTAGTCGTCTCAAAACGCACGAAGGATAAGAAATTTTACGATATCTTATCCATGCTTCGCGTCGGGCGGCTGAGCGAAGAGGTGTTTGCCTATATCGAAAATTTACGCGTGCCAAGCGTGCAGGTAGATGACGATACGAGCGTGCTTTTTGGGCGTAACTACGAAGCGGACGAGCTAAATAACAAGATGCTCTCTAAACTATCCGCGCCGCTTGAAAGAGCCGAGGCGCTAGTGGAAATTTACGATGAAAATTTAAACGAAAACGCGCTGGATCGCTGGATCGCAAACCTCTACGCGCCTGAAATTTTAAACATAAAAATCGGCGCGAAAGTTATATTTACCGTAAATAAATGGGGCGAGTACTATAACGGCGAGCGCGGGCAGATAATGCAAATTTTAAAAGAAAGCGGCGAGATAAAAAGCGTCATCGTGCAAAAAGCTGACGGCGAGATTGTCGAGGTGGAGCGAGCGAGATTTGACATGAGCGAGTTTGTGATGGAGGGCGAGCATCTAAAAGAGCGCGCGAGGGCGTCTTTGACGCAGTTTCCGCTAAAGCTAGCCTACGCGATCACGATCCATAAATCCCAAGGCATGAGCATCGAAAATTTAGTCTGCGACCTAAATCATATCTTTGCCAACGGGCAGCTCTACGTCGCGCTTTCGCGGGCGATCGATCCGAAAAAACTGAAGATATTTTACGACAAAAGTCGGCCGTTTAGAGAGTATTTGCAAAGCGTCGTTAAAATAGACGAAGAGGTCGAGAAATTCTATCTTGAAAATAAATTTGAAAATATTAAGGAAGACGTATGAAAAAGATTTTTGCGCTAGCTTTTGCCGCGGTTATGGCCTTTGCCGAGACGCTAAATATCGACAACTTTGAAACCGATCTGTACTCCAGAGACGCTAAAAGCTCGATCAAAAAAGTAAGCGTGAGCCTGCGTCTAGAGGGGCGCGACGTCGCGGATAACGAAGCGTACGTGCTTGACGCGCTAAACGTCGTTATAGGTAGCTTTTACGTCGAGGATCTGCTAACCTCGCTGGGTAAGGAAAAATTTAAAGAAACTCTTGTTAAATACACCGCCAAAAAGCACTCCATAGATATCGACGAGGTACTCATCATCTCGCTAAAAACCGTGCGCGAACCAAATATCGAAGAGCTGCTTGAAGCGCTAAAAAACGTCAAAACCACAGGCTCTAAAAGATCGCAAAAAGAGCAAGTCGAGGATATACTAAGAGGAAATAAAAATCAGCTAAAACCGATGGATTTAAACCAGATAGATGATTTTGGCAAGGATTTTGGCGAGCAGTAAATTTGGGATTAAATTTATAAATTTTACTCGCCGAGACCCGCACCTTTAAGGTGCTAAATTTTGTTTGGTAAAATTTGGATTTTAGTCTTTATTGTTAAGGGGGAAGGGGCTCGAAATACGAAGTCGCTCCCTACCCCCATAAAAATCCCCCAACCCCTACGATGTGAGATGTGGCGACATAGCTTTGCTGGCGCAAAGCGTCGCTAGTTTTATAAATTTTAGGGGAGACAAATTTCATATTTTCAAGATACTGTGGTCTTAGTGCGTAAAATTTGAAGTCGAAATTTACAAATTTGACTTCAAATTTGAACGAAAGGCGATAAGGCGCAGTATTTTTTCTTTATACGAGGCGGATTTAAATTTTACGACGGGAGCTATCTCGTCAGTAGTGACCGAGTAAAATTTAAATCCAACGAAGTATGAAGGAAAAAGACAAGCTGCTTCTTGCAAAGAGTTTATTGGTTTATGACGTCATAATAC
>CAUQRE010000003.1:0-16722 GCA_963520315.1 uncultured Campylobacter sp.
CGTTTACGATGGCGGCGATCGCGGCCTTGTCGTCCGCGCCTAGCAGGCTGGTGCCGTCCGTTACGATGAGATCGTCTCCGACGTAGTTGGCTAGCTCGGGAAATTCGCTAAGTTTGAGCGTTATGCCTAGCTCTTTATTTAGTGTGACGTCGCCGCCTTCGTAGTGCACGATTTGCGCTTTGGTGTCGTTTTTTTGCTCCGCGCTCGTATCAAGGTGCGCGAAAAACGCCACGGACGGCAGCTTTTTAGCGGAATTTGACGGCAAAACGGCCGTGGTTATTGCGTTTTCTCGTCTTTTTATATTTTGCAAGTCAAGCTGCTTTAGCTCGCTTTCTATCAGCTTTGCCAGATCGTGCTCGGTAGGATTTGAGGGCATGATGCCAGCCGCGCCTGCTTCGCGGTTCGTGGTGGTGTTGATCTTCGTATAGCGCAAAAATCTCTCGACTATGTCCATGTTCGCTCCTAAATTTGAGATAAAATTTATGAAATTATACTATCTTTTAATTAAGCTTAAAATAAAAATTTAATTTCTTCGGACGGATTTAAAATTTAAACGGTATAATTCGCAAACTAAATTTAAAGGAGCAAAAATGCGAAATTTACGCTACGTAAGCGACTATTCGGACTTTCATCAGGTGTTTTCGGCGACGCTGGGCAAGATGGCGACCGTGCAAAATAGATTTGCGGATATCGTCGGCAATCTCGACTGGAACGCGGATTTTGACAGCTGCGAGATAGCTTTTGGCGATCAAATTTACAAGATACAGCTTATCGGCAGCGAGTCGGACGTGAGCGACACGTGGCTGTGGGGATTTGCCAACCAAAGCGGCCTTAGCCCCGAGGCGACGGCGTTTTCGCACGAGATTTTGCGAGCGGGACGGGAGTGGGGCTTGCAGGCTTTTAGCGAACCGAGTTTTGAGCTGGATGAAACCTTTAACGGGCATAATCTATCTATCGCCGCGTGCGGAGCGGCGGGCGAAAATTTATGCTACTACGGCTGCGAGCACGATAAGGGCTGCGCGTTTGTAGCGATCATGGATGCGCCGACTTCGCTTTTTGAGCCTCTTGGCGCGCACGAGTTTGTTAAAATCGCAAGCGATTGCATACAAAATCACGACGTCGATCATAAAATTTTCATCAAAAGCTTTTTGGAATTTAACGGAGTTAAATTTGATGAAAATGTCGAAAAGGGCGGATTTTTGAAAAAAGGAAAAGACGAAATCGTCGCTAAATTTGACAAAGAGCTTTTGATCGAATTTGACGATAAGGGTAGGATTTTGGAATTTAAATATGAATTTTAATTTGGGTAGTTTGAGCAAGGCGATGAGCTAAAAGCTCACCGCCTTAAATTTACGAATGAAAGTGGAACTCGTCCGGGTGATCGAGTGCGTAGCGGAATTTCTCCATATCTACTTTTTTATCCCAGATCGAGATGATTAGGCAACCTACGGCGTTACCGCAGAGGTTTCCGACCGCGCGCATCTCGGACATAAATTTATCCACGCCAAGCAGCACCGCAACCGTAACGACCGGGATACCTGCGCTAGGAAGCGCGGCAAGCGTACCGGCAAGCACGATAAATCCTGAACCAGTGACGCCCACTGCACCCTTGCTCGTTACCATCAAGATGATGAGAATTTGTATCAGATGCTCGATGCTTAGCGGGATACCGAAAGCTTGAGCGAGGAAAATAACGCTAAGCGATAGGTAGATGTTCGTGCAATCAAGATTAAACGAATATCCAGTCGGTATGATGAGCCCGACCGCGCCTTTGTGGATGCCCGCGGCTTCTAGCTTTTGCATGAGCGGAGCTAGCGCGGTTTCGGAGGAGCTCGTCGCAAATACGATCAAGACTTCTTTTGCGATGAAGCGCATAAATTTAAAGATATTGACCTTCGCAAAATAGCAAATCGCACCAAGAACCACGAAGATAAAAAAGCAGCTCGCAAGCGCCATAACAAAAAGCAGCTCAAGCATGCCTATTAGCGAGCCGATGCCGAATTTACCTATCAAATACGCCATCGCAGAAAATGCCGCGACTGGGCTAAATAGCATCAAAATCGTAAGTAGTTTGAGCACCCAGTGATGAATTATCTCAAGCTGTTTTAGGATTTTGTTTTTATGTTCGTGTTTTAAAAAAGATAT
Source organism: uncultured Campylobacter sp. (assembly GCA_963520315.1). Classification (GTDB taxonomy): domain Bacteria; phylum Campylobacterota; class Campylobacteria; order Campylobacterales; family Campylobacteraceae; genus Campylobacter_A. The sequence continues at coordinate 2,146 of CAUQRE010000003.1, forward strand.
AATAACCGCCGTTACGATCGCCATAAATAGCACTTGCAGCGTATTTGACTTGATGAAAGGATCAAGCAGATGTACGTAAGGGAAAATGCCGTCTACCGGTACCGCGCCGCGCAAAATATGAAGCGTATGGGCTATGAGTCCGCTATTTGCATCTATGCTCGAGGCTTGGCTCGTAAATTTCTCCACGCTAGAGGCGTCAAGCTGCGTATAGTCAAGGTGCATATCATGCCCCGGCTTTAGCGTTTCGCCAAAGATTATACCTACGGCTAGCGCGATAGTACTTACGACCTCAAAGTAAATAAATCCTTTAAGCCCGATAGAGCCTAGATCTTTCATACTCTCAAGCCCTATGATACCCGAGACTATCGTTAAAAAGATGATAGGACCGATGAGCGCTTTTAGGGCTTTGATAAAGTAATCGATACCGGGCTTGCTCTGTATGCCTAAATCCGGGAAAAATACGCCCACGGCGATACCCGCGACGATACCGAAAATTACCCAAAACGCGAGATTGGTAAGTAGTCTAACTATAAAAGGTTTTTGCGGCTTTGCCGCGATTGAAGCGTTTTGATTCAAGAAATATCCTTTAAAATTTTAATAAATCGCATAATAACGAAACCGCGCGGATTATCAGAGCTCAATCTACCGCCCGATTTTTATTAAATTTACAAACTCTCTAAAATTTCGACAGAGTTTATCTTATCGCCTTGTCTGACGCTATCTAGAGTCTTTAGGCTAGGCTCGTCCACGATCTGTCCAAACACCGTATGTACGCCGTCGAGGTGCGGCTGCGCGCTGTGACAGACGAAAAACTGACTGCCGCCCGTATCGCGTCCGGCGTGCGCCATAGATAGCGTCCCTCGCTTATGCTTATGTTTTTGGCCTACGCACTCGCATTTGATTCGCCAGCCCGGCCCTCCGGTGCCCGTACCGTGCGGGCAGCCGCCCTGGATCACGAAATTTGGGATCACGCGGTGGAAATTTAACCCGTTGTAAAAGCCGCTTTTGGCAAGAGTGGCAAAATTCGTCACCGCCTGCGGCGCTTCGTCGCCGTAGAGCTCGAGCTTCATATCGCCTTTTTCCGTATGGATCACGGCAAATTTGAGCTTAGCAAGCTCGGCTGCGTCGATGTCGTAGATTTTTAGTTCGTCGTTTCTCATTTTGTTCCTTAAATTTATTCGATATTAGTATAAACCGCTTGCACGTCGTCGTCGTCTTCGAGCTTATCAAGCAGTTTTTCTACCTCGCTCATTTGCTCTTCGTTTAGGCTTACGGGCGAATTTGCGATGTATTGTAGGCTAGCTTTTTTAGCCTCTAGCCCCAGCTTTTCGATACCTTCGCTTAGCGTTCCGAAGCTCGCGTAATCTCCGTAGATATAAAGCACGCCGTCTTCTTCCTCGATCTCGGTTAGACCGAAGTCTATAAGCTCTAGCTCGATCTCGTCAAGCTCTTTTGCGGGCATATCAAGTTCAAAAACGCTCTTTCTCGTAAACATGAAATTTAGGCTTCCGCTAGGCAAAATTTCGCCGCCGTTTTTGCTAAATATCGCCTTGACGTTTGCGACCGTGCGAGTCGGGTTATCAGTAGCGCACTCGACGATGATTTGCACGCCGTGAGCGCCTTTGCCGTCGTAAAAGATAGTCTTGATATCCGCGCTATCCTTGCCGCTGGCGCGTTTTATCGCCGCGTCGATGTTGTCTTTTGGCATATTTTGCGCTTTGGCCGCTGCTATCGCGGCGCGAAGTTTTGGGTTCATGTCGGGCTCTGTGCCACCCTCTTTAGCTGCCACGGTTATGGCTTTTGCGAGTTTTGGAAAAACCTTACTCATCTTGTCCCAGCGCGCTTCCTTAGCGGCGCGCCTATATTCAAACGCTCGTCCCATTTCGTTCCTTTAAAAATTTTTGCCCAATTATATCTAAAAAAATTTTGCATTTTTTTAAAAACGCGAGGTTTTGAGCGTATTAGCAAAAAATTTAGCTTTATGTCCTATAATCCTCGTATGATTTTAAATGCCCGAAAAGACGACGCCGCGCGCTGCATAGAGCTGTTAAATTTAGCCATGGAGGACATCGCTTTTACGCTTAGCGGCGTGAGCGATCCCGCTAAGAGCGATAAAATTTTGCATAAATTTTTTAGAAGCGAGATAAACCGCCTAAGCTACAACAACGTTTTTGTTTGCAAATTTGACGGCGAGATCGCGGGGGCGATTTGCGCTTACTACGGAGGCGAGATCGATGCGCTAGATGGGCCCATTAGGACGCATTTGCGAGAGCTTGGTTTAAATAAATTTCCGCAGACGGAGTGCTTTGCGGATGAGCTATATATCGATAGTCTTGCCGTGGATGAGAGATTTCGCGGACGAGGTATCGCAAAAGAGCTGATCAAATTTATCTTTGCCCTCGCGCCTAAACGAAATATCAAAAAAGTAGCTCTCATCGTCGATGAAAAAAAGCCTAAAACCATGGCTTTTTACGAGCGCTTGGGCTTTAAAGCCGACTGCGAAATGATCATAAATTCTCACAAATACTATCATATGACAAAGGAGATAAAATGACTAAATTTAAGGTTGCTAATATCCACTGCGAAAACTGCGCAAACACCATAAAAAACGCTCTTGAGGACGAATACGGCGAGATAAAGGTCGATCTTAGCGTAGAGCCGAGGGTCGTGAGCGTAAATTTAGACGGCAAGGACGAGGCGAAATTTAAAGAGGAGCTGGATGATTTGGGATTTAGCGTCATAGGGAAAATTTGATGCAAAATATCAAACTAAACATCGCGGGCATGACCTGCGTAAACTGCTCAAACGCCATCGAACGCGTAACTAAAAAGATCTCTGGCGTGATAGATGCGAAGGTCAGCTTTGCAAACGGCTCGGGTGAATTTATCATAGAAAGCGCCGAAGTACAAGCCGCGATAGAGGAAAAAATAAAAAAACTAGGCTACGGCGTGGCCAAAGATTTGGCGGAATTTGAAGCCAAGCGCGAGAAACATATCTTAAATTTACGCCGAAATTTCCTAGCCGCTGCAGCTTTTAGCGCGGTGATTATGGCGCTTGAGATGAGCGAGCAGCCAAGTGTGGCAAAATCAGCTATTATGCTCGCGCTTGCCTTTATTACGATAGCTACGTGCGGGCGGGATTTTTTCATCCATGCTTACGGCGCGCTAAAAAATAAAAATTTCGATATGAACGTACTCGTCGCGCTGGGAACAAGCACGGCGTTTGCGTATTCGCTGGGAGTTTTTATCGCGGGCGAGCACCTACCCGAAAACATGCGCCACCTCTACGTTTCTGGCGCAGCCATGATAACGGCTTTCGTGCTGCTGGGTAAATTTTTAGAAGAGCGCTCAAAAGCTCGCGCTGGGGATTATATAAAATCGCTCATGAATATGTCGCCAAAGACTGCTCTCGTACTACAAAAAGACGGTAGCGCGCTGGAAGTGGATGCCGTGAGCCTAAAAATAGGCGACGTCGCGGTCGTAAAGAGTGGCTACGCGGTGCCTTGCGACGGAGTCGTGATAAACGGCGGCGCAGAGATCGATACCTCGATGCTAACGGGCGAGAGCCTCCCTGTCTACAAGAAACAAGGCGACGAGGTCAATGCCGGGACCATAAATTTAAACGGCTACATCAACGTAAAGGTTACAAAGCTCGCTAATCAAACGCTTTTGTCGCAAATTTTAGAGCTTTTAAGCGATGCGTCGAGCAAAAAGATGACTATTAGCCGCTTTGCCGACCGCGTGGCAAATATCTTCGTGCCTATCGTGATAGCTATCGCCGTCGTTACGTTTTTTGCGTGGTTTGCGCTTACGGGAAATGCGCTTCAAGGCGTGCTAAGCGCGGTTTGCGTGCTCATTATCTCGTGTCCTTGCGCGCTGGGGCTAGCTACTCCGATAGCTATCGTCTCCTCGCTATCTCTAGGCGCTAAAAACGGAATCCTAATTAAAAATCCCGAGGTTTTAGAGGTTCTTGGCGGCGTAAAATACGCGGTATTTGATAAAACCGGAACGCTAACCAAGGGCGAAATTTCGGTAAATTTTACCGATATAAACGATGAAAATTTAGCCAAAATCGCCGCGCTAGAGGCCAAAAGCTCGCATCCGATATCTGCTGCGATCGTTAGATACGCAAACGAGCTAGGGCTTAAAATTTTAGGCGATGAAAAGGGCTTTGAAAATATTGCCGGACGCGGCGTAAAGAGCGACGATGATAGCGTGATAGCAGGCAACGAGGCATTTTTGAGCGAGCTTAGCGTGCAGATAAGCGCGCAGGCCAAGGAGCAAATCGCCAAAACGCAAAACGAAGGAAATGGCGTAATACTTGCGGCCGTGGATAAAATTTACGTTGGATTTATAGCGCTTAGCGACAGGGTAAAGGACGACGCCGTGCAGGCTATCCAAAGCCTAAAAAACGCCGGTATAACGCCCGTGATGCTAACGGGAGATAACGCCTTCACCGCTAAAAACGTGGCTGGCAAGCTGGGCATAGAAAAGGTCTTTGCCGGTATGCTGCCTAATGAAAAATTTGAAACGATAAAACGCTTGCAAGAAGAGGGTGCGGTGCTGTTTGTCGGCGACGGTATCAACGATGCCGCCCCGTTAAAGCAAGCAAATGTGGGCATCGCGATGAGTAGCGGCGCGGATATCGCAAAAGAGGCCGGCGACGTAGTGCTGGTAAAAAACGATCTAAAAAGCGCGGTATCTACGATAAATTTGGCCAACGAGACGATGAAAACGGTAAAACAAAATTTGTTTTGGGCGTTTGCTTATAACGCTGTTTGCATCCCCGTCGCGGCTGGAGTTCTAGCGCCGTTAGGACTCATGTTAACGCCTGTTTACGGGGCTGCGGCGATGTGCTTTAGCTCGGTTACTGTCGTGTTAAATTCGATCAGATTACGATTTAAGCAAATCTAAAATTTAGCCTAAATTTTGTAAAATCCCGCAAAAAACATAAAGGAAAATGATGAATTTGGGTAAATTTTACGCCGTGATCGCAAGGATATTTGCGTTAAATTTCGCTCTGCCGCCGAGTGCAAAGCTTTTTAACGAGCTAAATAAAAATCCAAAATGGATAATAACAAACGATAGCGAAGCAAACGCCAAAGGACGCGCGCTATACGAGGAGTCGATAAAAGGCGAGAGCATCGAAGATATCGCAAAAGACTTTGCAAATTTGAAAAAATATTTTAACGCGGAGTTTTTTTTTGAAGGCGATAAGGCGAGGCTTGATGGCTTTTATAAAAAGTGCAAATTTAGCCCGAATTTAAATGTCAGCGCGCTTGATAGCGTAACGAACGAGCTTTCGTTTTTTTCGTGGATCGTCGAGCTAAAACAAGACGAGCTAACGAAGGAAATTTTAGGCGTTTTGCTAAGCTCGTATCTGCTACCCTACGCTAAAAAACTAGCTCCCGTTTTGCAAAACGAAGCGAAAAGTAAATTTTACCGCGCGATGGGGTATCTTTTCGAGGATTTTGCGAGCGGCATCGAAAATACGCTAAAAGTCAAAGTCGTACCTAGATGAGTTGGTGGAACGACTTTTATATAAATTTTGATCCGGTCGCGTTTGAGCTGTTTGGCATCAAGGTGCACTGGTACGGGATAATGTATGTCCTAGCGCTTTTGGTGGCGCTCGGCGTGGCTAAATTTATCGTCAAGCGCGATAATATGCAAATTTCAAATTCGCTGCTTGATAACTATTTCTTTTGGGTGGAAATCGGCGTTATACTGGGCGCGAGGCTGGGCTATATCGTCATTTACGATCCAAATACCGCTTATTATCTCACTCATCCTTGGCAGATTTTTAACCCCTTTCACAACGGCGAATTCGTCGGTATTCGCGGTATGAGCTATCACGGCGCGGTGGTCGGATTTTTGATAGCGACGTGGGCTTTTTGCCGTAAATTTAAGCAAAATTTGTGGCAGCTTTTAGACCTCGTCGCGCTTAGTATTCCGCTTGGATATTTTTTCGGTCGTGTCGGAAATTTTTTAAACCAAGAGCTTTTCGGTCGTATCACGGACGTCTCATGGGCGATTAACGTCGCGGGGCGGATGCGTCACCCGTCGCAAATTTACGAAGCCGTTTTAGAGGGACTTGTCGTTTTTGCTATTCTTTTTATTTATAGACGATTTAAGAAATTCGACGGCGAGCTTATAGCGCTTTATGCCGTGCTTTATACTTTGGCTAGATTTATCTGCGAGTTCTTTAGAGAGCCTGATTTTGGGCTGGGTTTCGTATTTTTAAATTTATCAATGGGACAAATTTTATCTCTTTTAATGCTTGCCTGCGGTATTTTACTTTATATAATCTTAAATAAAAAATATACAAATTTTTAAAAAGTTTTTAAAGTAATTAACGCTACTATTAGAACGTTTTTTTAGTATCATGGTTTAAATTATTTTTAAGTTATGATAACGCATTTCAAATTTAGGAGGGCTCATGAGTGGGCTAATCGAGGGCTTCTTGGGTAGGCAAGCGGATACGAAAAAAAGTCGTACTCCTGCCGTTTGGGACAGATGGCAAAGTATAACGGGACTAATTTTGGCCTGTTTTATTTTATGTCATATGATTTTTACCTCTACCATCTTGTTTGGTAAAGGCGCGTTTAACGCCGTCGTAGGATTTGCGGAGGCTAAATTTTTATTCGGCGAGGCCACGTGGTGGATCACCAACGTCATAGCTGCGGTAATATTTGCCGTTTTTATCGCTCACGCGTTTTTAGCGATGAGAAAATTTCCTGCAAACTATAGACAATACATTATGTTTAAAGGTCATAAAGACCGTATGAAACACCTTGATACTACGCTTTGGTGGTTTCAGTTTTTAACCGGTTTTGCTCTATTTTTTGCAGCCAGCGCGCACTTAGTCGATATAATATTTGGCGGACACATCACTGCCGATAAATCAGCGGCTGCATTTCATCAACTAGAAATTTTCTACTTTGCGCTACTTATTTTTATGGTCGTTCACGCTAGCGTGGGAATGTACCGCCTATACGTAAAATGGATAAGCATCGACGGAGTAAACAAACAAGAGATGTTCGCAAAAAGAAATAAAGCCAAAACTGCGATATTTGCGGTTTTTGGAGTGCTCGCGGTCATCGCGCTGATCGCCGATTTCGTGTGGATCAGTCTTTAGGAAAAGGAGCTTTAAAAAATGAACGTAAAATATTATGATGCATTAGTTATCGGAGGCGGTCTAGCGGGGCTTCGAGCTGCCGTTGCCGCTGGAGAAAAGGGGCTAAGTACGGTAGTTTTAAGCCTAATTCCGGTTAAGCGCTCGCACTCTGCGGCTGCGCAAGGCGGTATGCAAGCCTCTTTGGGAAATTCAAAAATGAGCGAAGGCGACAACGAGGACGTACACTTTGCCGACACGGTAAAAGGTAGCGACTGGGGCTGCGATCAGCAAGTTGCACGTATGTTTTGTCAAACCGCGCCTAAGGCGATCCGCGAGCTAGCGGCTTGGGGCGTGCCTTGGACTCGTATAACAAAAGGCGAGAGAAGCGCTATCATCAACGCTCAAAAAACGACTATCGTAGAAAAAGAAGAGGTCCACGGCCTTATCCACTCACGCGACTTTGGCGGAACTAAAAAATGGAGGACATGCTTTACTGCAGACGCCACCGGTCACACTATGCTTTTTGCCGTAGCAAACGAAGCTCTAAAGCACAACGTAGAAATTCATGATAGAAAAGAAGCTATCGCGCTAATCCACGCAAACAACCGCTGTTACGGCGCGATCGTTCGCGATCTAGTTAACGGCGAGATCACGGCATACGTCGCAAAAGGTACGCTAATCGCTACGGGCGGCTACGGTAGGGTTTATAAACACACTACAAACGCCGTAGTTTGCGAAGGTATCGGCGCGGCCATCGCACTTGAGACCGGCATAGCTCAGCTAGGAAATATGGAAGCTGTTCAGTTTCACCCGACTCCGATCGTTCCATCAGGTATTCTTTTAACAGAAGGTTGCCGCGGCGACGGCGGAATTTTACGCGACGTGGACGGATATCGCTTTATGCCCGACTACGAGCCTGAGAAAAAAGAACTAGCTAGCCGCGACGTCGTAAGCCGCCGCATCATGGAGCATATCCGCGCAGGTAAAGGCGTACCTAGCCCATACGGATATCACGTTTGGCTTGACATATCGATCCTCGGACGCGAGCATATCGAGAAAAATTTACGCGACGTTCAAGAAATTTGCGAAATCTTTAACGGTATCGATCCTGCCGACACCGAAGTATATACCGACGAGAATGGACGACAGCGCGGCAAGGGCTGGGCGCCGATCCTTCCTATGCAGCACTACTCTATGGGTGGCATAAAAACTAGGCCAACTGGCGAGAGTCCGACGCTAGCGGGTCTATTTAGCGCAGGCGAGGCTGCTTGCTGGGATATGCACGGATTTAACCGCCTAGGCGGCAACTCTGTTTCAGAAACCGTCGTCGCGGGCATGATCGTTGGGGACTATTTTGCCGACTACTGCGGTAAACACGAGATCGAGATCAGCACTAACGACATCGAAAAATTCGTTAAAAAAGAGGAAGACTATCTAAAGAGCCTAGTCGAAAAAGAGGGTAAATTTAACGTATTTGAGATTAAAAACAAGATGAAAGACATCATGTGGGAACACGTGGCGATCTTTAGAACCGGCGAAGGTCTAGCCGTAGCCGTAAAAGAGCTAGAAGAGCTTTATAAACAATCTTTGGACGTCAAAGTCACAAACAAGGCGCTATTTGGCAACCCTGAGCTTGAGGAGGCCTACCGCGTACCAAAGATGCTAAAACTAGCTCTTTGTATCGCAAAAGGCGCGCTTGATCGCACCGAGAGCCGCGGAGCGCACTGCCGCGAGGACTATCCGAAACGCGACGACCTAAACTGGCTAAACAGAACTCTAACTAGCTGGAAAGAGGGCGATACGCTACCGACTATCGTGTATGAGCCGCTTGATATTATGAAAATGGAAATTCCGCCGGCATTCCGCGGATACGGAGCTAAGGGTAACATCATCGAGCACCCAGACAGCGCCGTGCGCCAAGCGCAGGTCGATGAGATCCGCGCCAAAATGGAAGCCGAAGGCAAAGGCAGATACGAGATCCAAGAAGCGCTAATGCACTATGATCTTCAGCCTAAATATAAAGCACCAAACGAAAGAGCAGGAATAGGATATGAGTAGAAAAATAACCATAAAAGCATTTAAATATAATCCGTTAAGCAAAATTTCAAAGCCGCATTTCGCGACCTACGAGCTAGAAGAAACCGACGGCATGACGCTTTTTATAGCATTAAATCAAATTCGCGAGAAATTTGACCCGGATCTTAGCTTTGACTTCGTTTGCCGCGCCGGTATCTGCGGCAGCTGCGGTATGCTAGTTAACGGTACGCCAAAGCTTGCTTGCCGTACGCTAACCAAAGACTATCCAAACGGCGTGATCGAGCTTATGCCTCTGCCGGTATTTAAGCTACTAAAAGACCTAAGCGTAGATACGGGCAACTGGATGAACGCGATGAGTAAGCGCGTGGAGAGCTGGATACATACAGATCACGAGACCGATATATCTAAGCTTGAGGAAAAAGTCGAGCCCGAAGTCGCGCAAGAGGTATTCGAGCTTGACCGCTGCATCGAATGCGGTATCTGCGTAGCTGCGTGCGGTACAGCTATCATGAGGCCTGATTTTATCGGCGCGGTTGGACTTAACCGCGTAGCTAGATTTAAAATCGACGCACTCGATAAACGAACCGACGAGGACTTTTACGAGCTTATCGGCGACGATGACGGCGTGTTTGGCTGTATGACTTTGCTAGGCTGCGAGGATAACTGCCCTAAACACCTCCCGTTACAAAGCAGGATCGCGTATATGCGCAGAAAGATGGCTGCGGTAAAGTAGCCAAGGGGTCGTAAGACCCCTAAATTTCTCTTTTTTAGCTTTTAGATTTAATATTCACGTTTTATCTGCTTTTTAAATTTACGACTTTGCGACTACCGTCCAGATTTATACCGCGCCGCCATCTTTTTTCATTAAACGGCGTTAAATTTTAAATAAACCCTATTTGTTTAAATTTCGGCAAAATTAATTTTTAAAAATTACGGCTTTTGGGTTAATTTCATCAGTATAGCGGTATCGCTCGTACGGCAAAACGGCGTTTTGATAAAATTTAAGCCGCCGTAGCGAACCCGAAAAATATCATGCGGGCCGCGCCTTGGTATCAAATTTATAAAATCGCCGCATAAATTTTGCCTATTTGCAGGCTGCTTTGTTTGGATTAAGGTATTTGAGGCAGGCTTGCTAAGATTTAAATTTGCGCTCCGGCGTAGCTATGCGCTACCGTTTCTAATACGCCAAATACGTAGCCGGTGCGCTTGTTTGCCAAAAAATGCACTGACGCAAGCGCTGACTCCAAAAACCAAAACCGCACCGCTACCATAAGTCTTCGCTCGCGTTTAAAAAAGATTTTGCCTAAGCAAAGCCGTATGCTTGCGCTATTTAAGCTTAAGCGGTCAAGGCTACGTTTACGGATAAAAGCGAATCCGCGGCGCGATTAAGCAGCTACATTATCGCTAGCTATGAGCGACAATGTCTTGCGGTTTGCTGCGCATTAGCGTGCCGCAAACAAATCGGAACAAAAAATGCGGCTACCTATGTTAGCTCGCAAGGTGCCGTCTAGTAGATTTGCAAATGCAACACCTATTTGGCGCGCAGAAATCAAAACACTGCTAGAACGTAAAACCCGAAACGAACGGCTAGTAAATGTTGCATCTTGGCGCGGTTTTAGTAAGCGGGCGTATAAAATTTATTCGTTTGCCGGCTTGGCTATAGGCGGCTAAATTTACGCTCTAAGCCTTTGCAAAAACCGCCTAAGCAAGCGCACAAGCGGCTAAAATTAAGCATTTTTACCGTAAAATCTATACCTAATTTTGACTTAAAGGAAATAAAATGATTTTTAAATTTATCTGCGCGCTGGCACTCATTTCTAGTGTGAGTTTTGCTGCGCCTTATAAACCTTACGACCATGCGGCGATGCTAAAAAAGGACGCTAGCGGCAAGCAAAGCATCGACATCGGTGGCATTTTTAGCGCGGTGGACGAGCTGTGGACGCATGCGCGTCAGTATCCGCTAGTTTTTGATTCGCAAAGCGACCAGGAGCGTGCATCTAGCGATTTACAGACGCTAGATAAGGCCTTTGCGTTTTTAAAAGAGCAGGGCTTAGTGGCAAATTTAGACGAGGACGCGCGGGCGTATTTTGAGCTTTCGCAGGCTAGGATTTTTACGATGGAGCATAACTTTGACGTCGCAGGCGCAGCGCAAAAGGCGGATGCGGCGTATAAAAATTTATTGGCAAATCGTCCAAACGATGGCGAGATACATGCCGAATTCGGCGATTTTTTAGCAAACAGCGGGCGGCTAAGCGAGGCTAAAAGCGAGTTTGAAACCGCTTTAAAACTAGGACAAAAGCGCGCAAATATGGGGCTTGCGATGATTTGTCTGATGCAAAAAGACGAGATTTGCGCTAAATCCTATCTACAAAAATACTTAGATTTTTATCCAAACGACAAATTTGCGCGAGAAATTTTAGACGCGATAAATGAAGGAAGCCTAAAAATCGAGGAGAAGCGCTAGGGTTTGTTTGCGTTGCGGCTAGCGATAAATGCGGCTATTGCGAGCTTCAGTTAGGCTTAATTTTCGGCTAAATTTTAGCAGCTAGAGAGAAAATTACGCATTTTTTGCTGCCGTTTCTCGCGCAAAGCGGTTTTGTGCGAGGCATGCATAATCGCTGCCGGTAGCGTGAGCTGGGTAAGAATTTAACAAAGCGCGCGCCGTTTTAGCTAACGCAAAATTACGCCTAAAAACGGAGCCAAATTTACTCGCCAGGCCCCCCCCGCGTCTGTCAGGGCAAATTTAAAAACTAGACGTAAAATTTAGCTAATTTGCCGCAGTTACGTAAAGGCAAATTTAAAGGAAAAACATGCCGCGACCGACCAATAAAATAGACTTACTAAGCGCTTCGGAGGCAAATTTTAAAAAGCTTTTATCGCTAGTTGAGAGCTTAAGCGAGGCGCAGCAAGAGGCCAAATTTGACTTCGAGGATAGAGATAAATGCGTCCGCGATGTGCTCGCGCACCTTTACGAGTGGCATTTGCTTTTGATAAATTTCATCCAAAAAAACTTAAGCGGCGAGCGGACCGCGTTTTTACCCAAGCCTTATAACTGGAAAACCTATCCGCAGATGAACGCGCAAATTTGGCGTAAGCACCAAGATGCGCCGCTTTGCGAGGCTAAAGCGCTGCTAGCGCAAACCCACGAAAAAGTAATGGCGCTTACGGCAAATTTTAGCGACGAGGAGCTTTTTACTCGCGGGCATTTTGATTTCACGGGTAAGCTAAATCTAGCCTCCTACGTCGCCGGCAGCACCTCGTCACACTACGACTGGGCGATAAAAAAGATAAAAAAACATAAGAAAAGTTTGGAAAATTAGTTTGCGGCTTTCGTTAAATTTAGACCGAATTTCGCGCGTTTGCAAACGTATTAAATTTATGCGGGCGCGGGCGGATTTTGATTGCTGCATTTGCGGCGCAAATTTGATTTTGTATCAATTTTAAGCGATAAATTTAGCGTAGCTAAATGGGGCGAATTTGTATATTAAATTTACCGCGTGTTTTGCGTAAATTTAATCCATAAGCGTCGCAAGCGGATTAAACCGGGCGCATAAATTTAAACCGTAGGCGAGCTTTAAAGCAAATTTAGCCATAGTCGCAAGAGTGCAGTTGATTTGCCCGAAACTCGCAGCCTAAGCGCCGAAAAATAAAACGTAAATTCGCCGCTCGCGTTAAATTTGCGCGGATTTTTTAAGGCTAAATCCGCACCAAAAAACGCAAAAATTAAACCCGTAAATACGGCGCGAGGGTTAAATTTGACTCGGTTTGCTCTCGCGTTTGTTTAATTTAATGCGGCAAAACGCATGGACAAGAAGCAGTTTGCGGTGCGTAGCTTGCAAAACGCTTTAAAACCGTATCAAAAAACGGCTCTGTAGATTTTCGGTTTTTCGTAAATTTAAACGCCGAATAAATCCGCGCTCTAAATAAAACTCGCGGCAACTAAAAACAGCTCGAGATAAATTTATAAAATTAAACGAGCAAATTTAAAATATATCCAAAAATACTCCCAAAAATACTAAACGGAAGCAAAAACTTCGCGTCGTGCCCTATTTGAGTTTATTTTCAGCGGACAAACCGCGGACGCGCACATTTTAGCGCCGCAAAAAAGTATTTCAAGTTCTAAAAATCAAATTTCGCGTACTTTAAATTTAGGGCTTACGTCAAATTTATGCGGGTTTGCGAGGCTAAATTTACGTCCAAACGCAAAAATCAGATAAAAGGGTAGCGGACGCGTCAAATTTGCGTCCGCGTGGCTAAAAGCTAGTTTAGAAGGTTAAATTTATATCCGAGTTGTAGCCAAAGCTCGTTGTTATCGGTTTTTTTGACTGCGCCTCTAGTATCAAAGTTCTTTCTCTCAAGAGCCGTGTAGGTGACGCTTGCGCTTAGCCCCTTGACCCACGGCATATCGTAGCTAGCCTGCGCCGCCCAGCCTTGGACATTCATGTGCGTGTTAGCCGCGGTCGGACCGGCATTGCGATGCGGGGCGTCTTGTCTGCCTTTTACTAGATGTAGTTTTGCTTTTAGACCCTCGGCGCCTGCGTCTCTAAAGTCGTATTCAAACAAAAGCTTATGCGTATTCATACCCGCATAGCCCGTAAACACGAAAGGTCCGCGGATAGGAAGCAGCGTGTATGAGCCCGGGCCGTTACCTAGACCAAACGCCAAAGCGTCGTTGTCGCCGACGGTCGTATAGGCGTAAGAGGCGCTAAAGCCCACGAAATCATAAATCCCAGCCCTTAGGCCGATCATATTTCCGTCGTAGTTTAGATCCTCTAAGCCTCTTGTAGTGCGAGAGCCCTTGTACATCGCGTCAAAACCGAGCTTAAAGTCGCCGACGGGTACTTTATAGTTAGCCTCGGCTAGATAGAAGTTGATATCGCCTTGCAGCGCACCGCGCCTAAGATCGGTCACTCTAGCGTATGCGCCGGTTAGTTTTAGATTCGGGATGCTTTGATTTATGACTGCGCCGGTAAAGATATTGTCAAACTCGTGCGCCACTGGCCCCATACCGCCGACGACAACTCTATCCTTAAAGTGCGGAGCGCGCCCCTCTTTTCCGCCTGCTACGACGGCGCTTCTGCCTTGAAATTTATAATACCAGCCGCCGATCAAGGTAGTGTTTGGTATGTCTTTATTTACGATCGTTAGTCCCTCAAACGCCTCTTTAAACGCGCGCGTCGGATTGCCCGCTACTAGCGGAGTGTTTACGTATTGACGGCCAAATTTTATATCGGTCTGCCCTATACCGTAGCCCAGATACGCTTCAGACATTACCGCGCCTTGCGTTCTCCACTCTTTGTCGTATAGAGTGCCGCTTTTTCTCATGCTGTTAAACGGCAAGAAGTTACCCTGTCCCGTAACGCCCAGTCTAAAGCCGTAAAACGGATCGGTCACGTATCCAAGCTCAAGCTGTATAGACGTCAGCTG
>CAUQRE010000004.1:0-13378 GCA_963520315.1 uncultured Campylobacter sp.
AGCTAAGGCTGTAAAACTCGAGCAGTGCCGCGATCTTACCATCCTCGCCGTCCATACCGTGGACTAAATTTATAAACGCGTCTGCCTCGACCTTTTTCTCGCCGAACATCCCGCCCGCGAAAAACCCGCCCTGCTTAAGAGTAAGCTTTTTGGCGTTTTTATATTTGCCCGAGCTAAAAAAATTCGCCTTCATATCGGCGCCATTTATCAGGTAAAATTCTCTAAATTTATCGCAAAATATAAACAAAGGCTCGTTTTTTAGCACCTTTTTTAGGGCTATGGCGCTCACGATACTGATCTCGTGTTCGTAGCTTTTAGCACCGAATATCACAGCAAATTTCATATCTTTTCCTTTTTTATGCTAGTTTTTTTAGGGCTTGTTTGATTAGTTCGCCCGTATTTTGCGCGTCGCACTCGCTTAGCGCCTTGGTTATCTTTTCTCTTTTAAAGCCAAGACTCTCAAGCGCCAAGATCGCTTCGTGCTGGTGGCTAGGCAGATTTTCATCCATCGTCATCTTTGCGTCACTAAGCTCGGCTATTATGCGTCTAGCAGTCTTTGCGCCGATGCCCGGTACCGTTTGTAGCGCCGCAGCGTCTCCGCTTTTAACCGCGTTTAAAAATGCGTTTGGATTTAGGCTCGAGCACACCGCCATCGCCGTCGCCGCACCGATACCGCTTAGTTTTATCAGCGTCTCAAACATCTTTTGTTCGTTGTTATCTAAAAATCCGTAAAGCAAGTCCGCATCCTCGCGAATGATCTGCGTGATGTTTAGCTCCACGCTCTGGCCTCGCTCGAGTTTTGCCGAGCAAAAAAGCGAGATAGCCACGCCGTAGCTAACGCCGCCGGCCGTCTTTAAAATGAGATTTGCGGGCTCTTTTTTGGTTATCACGCCCTCGATCGCTTTTATCATCGTTTTCCTTTAAAATTTGCGATTATCTCTAAAATTTGATTAATTCTTGCAAAAATTTATCCGTCACTTCGCTAAATGCGGCGTTTAGCGCCTTCATCGCGATTTCGCCCTCGTCCGCGCCTGCGTCTTTTTGCGAGCTTAGCACGACGCTTTTTAGCTCTTTGCCGTCTTTAAAAAAGCTAAACATCATGGAAATTTGCGCCTTTTGATCTTTGATTTGAAGCGTGAGTAAATTTGACTTCACGCTTATGTCTGCGTTTTTAAAAGAGGGCTTAAACACGCACTGATCGCTCGCGGCTATGATCAAATTTCGCCTAGCCATCTCGCTTGGGAGCGCTAAAAATTTGATATTTTTTAGCGGACGGATCTCGCCGTTTGCGTCTATCTTTAGGACTTCGCGGCTCTCGTACGCGCCAAAAACCCTTACTTCCTCGATGAAAACCGTTTTTTCCGGCCTATTTTCGCACTCTTTAAATTTATCCTCCGCGCCGCCTAGCATAAAATAATTCGTCCTAGGCGCAGGCTTTGCCAAAACGCTGCAACCGCTAAAAAACAGAGCCGCCAGAGCTAAAACCGTGCTTAAAATTTTCATTTTTCGTCCTTTTTCTGCGTGTCTTTAAAGAAAAATTCGTACGGGTCGTCCTCGAGTCTAAAGAGGGTATTTCTAAAATCAGAAATGAGCTTTTGAAAACTTAGCAGCGTCCTCTCCGTCTCGTCGCCAATCGTATTTAGCGCGTCTTTCACGTCGTATTCGCCGCTTTTTATCTTTTCTGCTATCGCGGTTTGTAGATTTTTTAGCGCCTGCGCGGCGTCTGTTGCCTTAGTCGTAAACGAATTTACGAACTCAAGCGTGCCAGAGGCGTTTTTTAGCGCTTTTTTTAGCTCGTTTAGCGTCAAATTCGCATTTGCCAAAACCTCGTTTGCGTTTGCGATAGTCGCGTTTATATCGAGATTTCCGGCGTTTATCTTCTTCGCGGCTTCATCAACCGAAACCAGGATAGACGAAAATTTAGCCGCGTTTTCGTCGCTTAAAAATTTATTGATATTTTTAAAGGTAGACTCTAAATTTTTCGTTAGATACTCGGCTCTGTCGCCGATTTTGTCAAAAAAGCTCGCCTCAAGCCCGATGTAGGCCTTTTCGTTTTTATCAAAGAGCGGGCTATCCATGCTGCCGCGCGAGATATTTAGGTAGCCGATGCCCGTGATGCCCTGTATCTCCGCAGACGCCGTGCTATCGGTTCTTATCGGTATGTCTTTTCTCACGGAGAGCTCAAGCTCGATGAGGGCCTCTTTTTCGTCGGCAAAGCGGATATCCTTGACGCTGCCCGCGTCTACGCCGATAAATTTGACCGTGGAGTCCCTTTTTATGCCGCTTGGCAAGCTTGTGGTTTTGATGAAATACGATCTGTAATCATCGGCCTTTTTCCCGTATCCGCCCAGCCACCACGCCGCGATACCTAGCGCGCTCACTACTAGCACGAAAAAAAGGCCTATCAAAGTATAATTTATTTTATTTCCCACCGTTTTTCCTTGTTTTTAAAAGCTCTTCGAGCGGATTTTCGGGCATTTGCATCAGCTGCTCAAAAGTCCCTTCAAAGGCTATCTTTTTATCCTGAAGTATCAAAAATCTATCCAAAATCGTGCAAATGCTGTCTATATCGTGCGTCACCATCACGACCGTGACGCCAAGCGTATCTCGCAGCTCCACCACCAGCTCGTCAAACGCCCGAGCGCTACTTGGGTCAAGGCCGGAGTTTGGCTCATCTAAAAACAAAATTTTAGGACTTAGCACTAGAGCCCTAGCCATCGCCACGCGCTTTTTCATACCGCCGCTTAGCTCACTTGGGTACTGCAAAGCAACGTTTTCGCTAAGGCCTACTTTTTGCAGCCAAAACATCGCTATCTCGCGCATCGATCGCTCACTCATCCCGCTATACTCTTTTAGTAGGATGTAGATATTTTCTAGCACGTTCATCGAGGTATAAAGTGCGCCGAACTGAAACATCACGCTGCAAGCGAGCTTCATCTCCTGTCTAGCCGCTTCGTCTAGCGACCATAGATCGCGCCCCAGCATCTCGACTTTGCCGGCGCTTGGCTCTTTTAGATATATCATCGTTTTCATCAGCGTCGATTTACCCGTGCCGCTACCGCCGAGTAACCCGTAAATTTCAGCCTCGTTTACGTGGAAATTTAGCCCGTCGTGGATCACCCTGTCGCCAAATTTCGTCGTTAAATCAGTCGCTTTTATTATCATTTATATGCCTAGCTGCGTAAAAATAATCGAAAACAGCGCGTCCACCATGATCACGCCAAATATCGCATTTACCACGCTTACGGTCGTATAAGTGCCCACGCTTTGAGTATTTCCGCCGATCTGAAAGCCTCTCATGCAGCCGATAAACGCGATCACGACGCCAAAAAACGGAGCCTTAAAAAGACCGACGTAAAGATGTTTGATATCCACCTCTTGGCCAAACCTCGCTAGATAGCTATCAAAGCTAATATTTAGGTAGTTTTCCATCACGACCATCTCGCCGAAAATCCCCGCCACGTCGGCTAAAAATACGATAAGAGGCATAGCTACGATGAGAGCTATCACGCGAGGAAGAACGAGAAATTTAAACGGATCAAATCCCATCGTTTTCATCGCGTCGATCTCTTCGGTGATTTTCATAACGCCGATTTGTGCGGTAAAGCTAGACGCCAGACGCCCCGCTACGATGATAGCGGCGATGAGCGGAGCTATCTCGCGCAGGGTCAAAAGCCCCATCATCTCGACGATTATTATCGTAGCGCCAAAACTCGCAAGCAGGCTTGAACCCTGATAAGCTAGCACGATGCCGATGAGAAAAGAGGTGAGGCACACGATAAAAACCGACTTTATACCCGCATCTTCAAAATATGCCAAAATTTCCTTCATGCGGATATTTTTTAGCATAAATATCTTGCTAAATTTGACCAAAAACTCACCCATAAAATTTAAAAACGCGCAAAATCCCGCAAAAAACGCGGTCAAATTTTTGCCGATTTGCGAGAGCGGATTTCCGCGCGGTTTGGAGTTTATGATCTGTTTTATTTTGGGATTTACTTCGCTATTTATCGAATCAAAAATCTTTTGCGCGTGCGGGGTTAAATTTATAAGCTCATAGCTTTTACGCACATTTTGTAATGTATTTTTTAAAAATAGAGCCGCGGCGTAGTCAAATTCTTTTACGTCTTTAAAATTTAAGACGATTTTGCTAAATTTATTCGAGCTAAGTAGATTTTGCGTAGCCTTCCAAATTTTAGCGGGTAGCTTGTAGTTCCAGTCGTTTTTTAGGTTTATCTTTAGCGCTTCGCCCTCTTGCGCGCACTCAAAAAATTTACTCTTAAATTTTAAAGAAAAAGGCAAATTTAAACCTTTCTTAGGTTGTTATTTTTCTTGATAACGTAGTCTATATCGCCCTCTTCGGTTTGAACCTTTGCGATCTTTAGCACGCGGGCGATCTCGTTTTCTCTGGTGTTATAGGTTATATCGCGAGCCGGATCTACGAGCCTAAATTTAACCTCGTTAAATTCGCGCCACTTATCGTGATTTATCACTTTGGAGTTAAAAATCCCCTCTTGTATTCCCACTATCTCCTCTTTTAGCTCGGCTATCATATCTTTTTTTTCTCTAAAATCCTTTAAAAGCGCGTTATACTCGTGCACTAGCTGCTGATATTCTTTTAGCTTCTTTATAAAAGTAGCCGGCGGCGTAATGCTTGAGTTTTTTAGCTCCTCGATCTTAGCTTTGATGACGTTTATAGGGCCTTTATTTTCCTCTATGACGCATCTTTTAGACTCTAGGATTCGCGGCATTTTAGCGATTTGCTCTCTTATGATTTTTATCTTTGCCGTAGCTTCGTTTATCTTTTCGCCCGAGTTTTTTACCATGCTAAAATCTACTAAAATTTTATTATTTACGCCTTTTAGCCTTTTTATCTCCGCGCTATCGGCTACGATTATTTTCGCATTTGACGCTAGAGTGTCGATGATTACGCTTTCTGCGATTATCTCTCCGCCTAGAACAGACTTTATGCGAGCGATTTTAGCTTTTACCCTGCCGCCTTCTAAACGGTCTATATCGACGCTGCCCCCCTCAAAGCTACCGATATGCACGGCTATTTTTGCTTCTTTAGCTTCGATCAGAGATTTTGCGTGGGTTTGTCCGCCTATAGATACTTTATTTGCCTTTACGACGGCATTTGCGGCGACGTTGCCTTCGATATTTACTTCATTGGCCTCTACAGTCATGCCTGTGCCTATGGCGTCTTTATTTATATCTCGCTCTTTTACGTTTAGCGTGACGCTGGTATCTAGCCCCGCATCCACAGAACCGGTGGTTTTAAAAGAAATTTCATTTACGTCTAGCTCGTCTTTGATATCAAAGACTCCGTTTTTTTCATAAACGTAGCCCGCCTTTTTACAAAAATATCTTATGCCCGTCTCATCCTCGGCGCAGTAGATGTTTTCGGTGATTTGGGGCATTTTAGTTATCGTCGTTTTGGCTTTTTGGATAGCTAGGAGGTTTCCGCGCACGTCGCGGCCGCTAGAACCGTCTTTGGCTTTTATATATTCTATTATCAGCTCGTTTTCTATCGCTCCCAGCAGATAGCCTCTGTTTGCGTGATCGATTTTGCCGTTTTCGTCCGCGTTTTTTATCTTGCTTTTATAATAAAATATCAAATCGTCATCCACCGAGGGTTTAGCCTCTACGCCTTGCGTCACCGTAAAAACGTAGTCTTTATCCAGATATTCCTTCACTCTTAGCGCGGAGGTAATTTTAGCTATCTCCTCATACATCGTTTTATCTCTGATGCCGATTAGGATGCCTACTTTTATCATTTTTTTATAGATGAAATCAACCATCTTTTTGCCAAGTTCTTCAAAATAAACAGCCTCTCCTCCGCGCGAAACGGTAGCTAAAATTTTGGTTAAATTTTTATTGGCGTTTATAGCTATGCTAGGAAGCACGACCGGCTTAGCGCGCCTAAGGTCGTAAAATTTAACTCTATAAATTTGCTTTAGGCTCTCTACCTTTTCTACGTAAAATTTATCGTCGTCAAAGACGCCCAGCTTGCTTTGGGCTAGCATTCTTGGCGATTTTTCTCCGACTATTTTGCACTCGGTTTTAAAGTCTAAAATTTCAAAATCTATAAATTTATTATCCACTCCGTACTTTCTAACTAGATTTAGTACCTCGCCGTACGGGCTTGGCGTTTCTATCTCGATGTCTTCAAGGTACGTTTGCGCGTTTTGGTTTTCTGGCACGTGATACTCTCGCAATTTTTTGATTTTTGCTCGATTATCTCTAAAATTTCATTAAAAACTCTTGATTTTACGTCTTTTAAAACTAAAT
The DNA here is from genome assembly GCA_963520315.1 of uncultured Campylobacter sp. Lineage (GTDB taxonomy): Bacteria > Campylobacterota > Campylobacteria > Campylobacterales > Campylobacteraceae > Campylobacter_A. Next base: position 6,292 of record CAUQRE010000004.1, read on the forward strand.
TTGCCTATCATAGCGCTAAAAATTTACTAGGATTTTCGTGTTTATCAAAGGCTTTTTTTCAAACAGCATCGGCATTATGGTTTCGCGAGTTTTAGGGCTCGTGCGCGACCTGCTTACCGCTTCTACTTTGGGTGCGGGCATTTATAGCGATATATTTTTCATCGCGTTTAAGATTCCCAATCTACTGCGCCGTATCTTTGGCGAGGGGGCTTTTGCCAACGCTTTTTTGCCCAATTTTACTAAATCAAATAAAAAATCGCTTTTTAGCGCCGAGATTTTTCTTAAATTTCTAGCCTTTATCGGCATTCTCACGCTTGCGGTAAATTTATTCGCCCCGTTTTTTACCTCCGTTATCGCCACGGGTCTAGCACCCAGTGACATAAACGAAGCCGTCCCGCTCGTAAAAATCAACTTCTACTACCTAGCGCTCATCTTTGCCGTTACATTTTTAGCTTCGCTTTTGCAGTATCGCGGGCACTTTGCGACGACGGCGTTTTCGACCGCTTTGCTAAATTTAGCCATGATCGGCTCTTTAGTTTTAGCTCGCGGACAGGAGCCTAAAGTCGCGGCTTATTATTTGAGTTTTGGCGTCGTAGTAGGCGGCATTTTGCAGCTTATCGCGCACCTTATCGCGCTTAAATTTAACGGCGTCTCAAAGCTCTTTTTCGGCGGTCTAGTTAAATTTGCACGCGGTAAAAGAGCCGATACGAAGGGATTTTTTAGCAACTTTTTCCATGGTCTAGTCGGATCGTCCGCGATGCAGCTAAGCTCGTTTATGGATACGTGGCTGGCGTCGTTTTTGGCGGCTGGATCGATCAGCTATCTTTTCTATGCCAACCGCATTTTTCAGCTGCCTTTAGCGATATTTGCGATCGCGCTCTCAACCGCGCTTTTTCCTAAAATTACGCGCCAAATCAAGGCCGGTAACGAAGCCGAAGCTCTAAAATGGATGCGAAAAAGCTTTGAAATTTTATATTTCCTGCTCTTTGCGGCGGCCATCGGCGGCATCGTTTTAGCCCAGCCCATCATCAAGCTGCTTTTTGAGCGCGGAAGCTTCACACAGGCCGATACGGCGGCGACCGCGAGCGTTTTGGCCGCTTATATGATCGGACTTTTGCCGTTTGGGCTTGCTAAGCTTTTTTCGCTTTGGCTTTATGCGCATTTACAGCAAAAACTAGCCTCCAAAATCGCCGTTATCACGCTCGTTTTTAACCTCGTTTTGGCCGTTATTTTGATGCAAATTTACGGCGCGTTCGGACTGGCTCTAGCTAGCTCACTGGGCGGGTTTTTGACACTAGCTTTAAACGTCAAATTTTTTGGGATAAGGAAATTTTTAGCTATAATCGAGCCTAAAAAATTAACGCTTTTAAGCGCGGTTTTGGCTTTAGAAGCAGTTATTTTGATATTTTTAAGGAAATTTTTAGATGCAAATTTTTGATAGCGTAAAGAGAAAAAAAGTGGAATTCGAGCCCGTAAAAAGCGACTTCGTGCGCATTTACGTCTGCGGGCCGACGGTTTATGACGATGCGCATTTAGGACACGCTAAAAGCACGATTAGCTTTGATCTACTTAGGCGCACGTTAAGCGAGCTTGGCTACAAGGTCAAATTCGTGCGAAACTACACCGATATAGACGATAAAATTTTAAAGAAAATGAGCGAGAGCGGCGAGAGTTTAGAAGCGATCACGAATAGATACATCGCAAGCTACGAGCGCGATATGGACGCGCTTAACGTACTTGAGCCAGACGTCAAACCAAAGGCGACGCAGACGCTAAAAGAGATGATAGAGTACATCGAAATTTTGCTAAAAAACGGCTTTGCTTACGAGATAAAAGGCGACGGCATATACTTTGACACCGCAAAAGACGCGGAGTATCTGAGCCTTAGCGGTAAATTTGACACCGAAGCAAACGTCGCTCGCGTGGCTAGTAGCGACGAAAAAAAGGACGAAAAAGACTTCGTATTGTGGAAATTTGACGAGAAATGGTACGAAAGTCCGTTTGGCCGCGGTCGGCCCGGCTGGCACACCGAGTGCGTCGCGATGATAAAAAAGCACCTATCTAGCGGGGAAAAATTTGAGATCGATATCCATGCGGGCGGGCTTGATTTGCTATTTCCTCATCACGAAAACGAGGCCGCGCAATGCCGCTGTGCCGAGCGTAAGAGCCTGGCTAAATACTGGCTGCACAACGGCTTTATCCAAGTAAACAACGAAAAAATGAGCAAGAGCCTCGGAAATAGCTTTTTCGTTAAAGACGCGCTAGAGCGAAATTTGGGCGAGGCGGTGAGATTTTATCTGATCTCTAGCCACTATAGAGCGAATTTTAACTTTAGCGAAGATGATCTAAACGCGGCAAAAAAGCGCCTAGATAAAATTTACCGTCTAAAAAAACGAGTTCTTGGCGTCACGGCAAATTTGAGCGCAAACGAGAAATTTAAGAGCGAGTTTATGTCTGCGATGGGGGATGATCTAAACACCTCAAAGGCGCTTGCTTGCGTAGACGAGTTCGTCCGCAGCGCAAACGACGAGCTAGACGCAAACCTTAAAGACAAAGCCAAAAAAGGCGAAATCGCGGCAAATTTGGAGCTAATAGCGCGGGTGCTCGGCATCTTACAAGTAGACGTGTTTGAGTATTTTCAGTTTGGCGTGAGCGACGAAAAGCGAGCATATATCGAGGATCTGATAAATCAAAGAAATGAAGCCAAAGCGGCCAAAAACTACGAGCTATCGGATAAAATCCGCGATATGCTAGCCGCAAACGGCATCAGCCTCATGGATACGCCAAACGGTTGCATGTGGGAAAAGATATGAAGCAGATGAGCCTAAAAGAGGTCTTGCGGCGGTTTGCGCCATATTTTAGGGATTATATTTCGTATTTTATCATCGCGATCGCCGGCATGCTGATGGCTAGCGGCGGCACTGCGGCGTCGGCATGGGTGATCGAGCCCGTGCTAAATAAAATTTTCATCGAAAAAAACAAAGACCTGCTTTATCTTTTGCCTTACGCTATCATCGCGATTTACTTTTTAAAGGGGCTTGGGACGTTTTTGCAGGCCTATTTTACGGCGTATATCGGGCAGGATATCGTGAGGAGATTTCGCGAGAAGTTGCTAAAAAATCTGCTAAATTTGGATATGAAGTTTTTTAACGACTACCGCACGGGCGAGCTAATCAGCCGAAATATCAACGACATCGACCGCATCAGAAGCATCGTTAGCTCCATGATACCAGAGCTCATCCGCGAAGCTATCACGATCGTCGGGCTACTTTGCGTCGTGCTTTATCAGAGCTTGCAGCTTGCGTTTTTTGCACTAGTTATCATGCCCGCAGCCGTTTATCCGCTCTCAAGACTCGCAAAAAAGATGAAAAAAATCTCCCGCGCCTCGCAAGAAAAAACCTCCGACATCAGCTCGAAGCTGAGCGAAATTTTTACCAATATCGAGATAATTAAAGCAAACAACGCGCAGGAGTTTGAGCACGCTAAATTTACCGACGAAAACGCAAAATTTTTCAAGCTAAATTTAAAAAGCGTAAAAGTAAACGAAATGGTAAGCCCGATGATGGAAATTTTTGGCTCCGTGGGTGTCGCGGCTGTCGTCATCATCGGCGGTAAAGAGGTCATAGACGGAAATTTGACGATGGGAAGCTTCTTTTCGTTTCTAACCGCGCTTTTCATGCTTTATACGCCTATTAAACGCATTTCAGGCCTTTACAACAAGATGCAAGACGCCGTGGTCGCGGCCGAGCGAACCTTTGAGCTACTTGATAAAGAGCCTCAAATTTTAAGCGGCGATAAGCCAGTGCCATCTGAAATAAATTTGATAAATTTTAAAGGCGTCAGGCTAAACTACGACGACAAAGAGGTGCTAAAAGGCGTAAATCTAAGCGCGAGCAAGTCCCAAACCGTAGCGCTTGTGGGTAGTAGCGGCGGCGGAAAAAGCTCGATCGTAAACCTGCTCATGAGATTTTACGACGCAAACGGCGGAGCGATCGAGATAAACGGAGAAAATATCAAAAATTTTGATCTTGGTTCGCTTAGGCAAAATATCGGCCTAGTGACCCAGCGCGTCTATATCTTTAACGACACAGTCGCAAACAACGTCGCCTACGGCCGCGAATACGACGAAGCCAAGGTCGAACTCGCGCTAAAAACGGCAAATGCGTATGATTTCGTGTCAAATTTACCCGAGGGCGCGCAGACTGTTTTAAATGAATTTGGCACCAATCTCTCGGGCGGCCAGCGCCAGCGTATCGCCATCGCCCGCGCGCTTTACGACGACCCGCAAATTTTGATATTTGACGAGGCTACGAGCGCTCTGGATAACGAAAGCGAACAGCAGATAACCAAAGCCATCGCGAATCTACAAAAAGAAAAGATAATATTTATCATCGCGCACCGCCTAAGCACGGTGCAAAACGCGGATAAGATCGCCGTTATCAGCGGCGGAAAAGTGGTCGGATTTGATACCGACGAGGCGCTTAGCAAGAGCTGCGAAATTTATGCGAAACTAAAAGGCGAAGCCCTTGTTTAAGCCTAAATTTGATAAAATCGCTCAAAATTTAAGGATAAAATTTGAATTACGAAACGCTAAAATCCATATTTTTTAAATTTGACCCCGAAACCGCTCACAAAATCGTCGAAAAAACGCTAAGTATCTCAGACTGCGTATTTCCGGGGCTTTATAGCATCGTCGCCAAAAACTGCGTCGTCACGGACGCGGCTCTTTCGCAAAATTTGCTAGGAACTAGCTTTTTAAACCCAGTAGGAATTGCCGGCGGCTTTGATAAAAACGCCACCATGCTGCGTCCGCTAGCCGCGCTCGGATTTGGGCACGTGGAGTTTGGTACCGTGACGCCAAAAGCGCAAGAGGGCAACGCAAAACCGCGCCTTTTTCGCCTAATCGAAGAAGAGAGCATCCAAAACGCGATGGGCTTTAACAACGATGGCGCAGACGCCCTTAGCGCGCGCGTTAGCAAGCTCTATCCGTTTGCGATACCGCTTTTTGCCAACATCGGCAAAAACAAAATCACTCCTAACGAAGAAGCGATAAAAGATTATGAAATTTTAGTCGCTAAATTTAACGAAATTTGCGACTGCTTCGTCATCAACGTCTCATCGCCAAATACTCCGAATTTACGCGAACTACAAGAAGAAAGCTTTATCAAAGATCTATTTGCGCGTCTATCGCCGATCTCAAAAAAGCCGATAATCTTTAAAATAGCGCCCGATATGGACGACGACAAAGCCGTGCAGATCTGCAAAACGGCCGTAGAAAGCGGCGCAAAAGGCGTAATCGTAAATAATACGAGCGTTGATTATTCGCTATCAAAGTCGCCGAATTTACAAAATTTCGGCGGGCTAAGCGGCAAGGTCATCGCCAAACGCTCTCGCGAGCTTTTTAGCGCGGTTGCTAGCGAGCTTTACGGCAAGACGGTTTTGATCGCAAGCGGCGGCATAGATAGCGCCGAGGATGCATACGCACGCATAAAATCGGGCGCAAATTTGGTTCAAATTTACACCTCCTTTATATTTAAAGGCCCAAACATCGCAAAACAGATAAACGAAGGTATTTTAAAGCTTTTAAAAGAGGATAATTTCGCCTCGATTAGCGAAGCGGTGGGCTGCGATATAAAAAACAAAATTTAAGGAAATTTATGCTTATAAAATACTCCAAAACAAAGCTCAAAAACGGCTTTGAGATCTATCACATCCCCGCTAGCAAGGGATCTAGCGTCATCAGCGTGGACGTGTTTTACCGCGTAGGCTCGCGAAACGAAACCATGGGCAAAAGCGGTATCGCGCACATGCTAGAGCATCTAAATTTTAAATCTACGAAAAATATGAAAGCGGGCGAATTTGACGAGATCGTAAAGGGTTTTGGCGGCGTAAATAACGCTAGCACGGGCTTTGATTATACGCATTATTTCGTCAAATGCTCAAAAGGCAACCTAGACGAAGCCCTTAGGCTTTACGCCGATATAATGGAAAATTTGAGCCTAAAAGATAAAGAATTTCAGCCCGAGCGCGACGTCGTGACCGAGGAGCGCAGATGGCGCACGGACAACTCTCCGATCGGCTTTTTGTACTTTACGCTATTTAACGTCGCTTTTAGCTATCACCCGTACCACTGGACTCCGATCGGCTTTATCGGCGATATCAGAAACTGGAGCATAGAGGATATAAAAGAATTTCACGAGACGTACTATCAGCCGCAAAACGCGATCCTACTAATCAGCGGCGACATCGACAAAAAAAGCGCGTTTGAACTAGGTAAAAAGCACTTTGAACACATAAAAAACAAAAAACCGCTACCTAAGTTGCACTGTATCGAGCCTGAGCAAAACGGCGCGAAAAGAGCTGAAATTTACAAGGATAGCGAGGTAGAGATGTTGGCGCTTGCCTTTAAGATCCCGCCGTTTAATCACGAAGATCAGCCTGCGTTAGGCGCGCTAGCGGAGTATCTAGGCAGCGGACAAAGCTCTGTTTTGCAGCGCGTTTTGATAGACGAAAAGTGCCTCGTAAACAGCGTAGACGTCTATAATATGAGCAATATCGACGATAGCTTGCTCATCGTGCTAGCCGTTTGTAATCCCGGCGTCAAGGCAGAGGCCGTAGAGGACGAGATCTGGCGTGTGCTCGAAAACGCCAAAACGCAAAAAATAGACGAGGATGAGATAATAAAGATAAAAAATAGCTTAAAAAGCGATCTCATTTACTCGCTAGATAGCGCGTCGAAGGTGGCGAATTTATACGGCGGATATCTCGTTAGAGGCGATATAAAGCCGCTTTTTGAGCTGCCTGAAAAAACAGCCGCGCTAAAACCGGCCGATCTAAACGAAATTTGCAAAAAATACGCGAGAAAAGAAAAATCCACGACGATCATCCTAAGAAAGGAAAAAAGTGAATAAAAAAGCAATAACGGGCGCTATGACGGCGCTGATTACGCCTTTTAAAGACGGCAAGCTAGACGAAATCGGTTATGAAAAGTTAATCAAAAGACAAATCGCAAACGGCATCGACGCGGTCGTACCCGTAGGCACGACGGGCGAGAGCGCGACGCTGACGCACGACGAGCATAGAATTT
>CAUQRE010000005.1:0-12089 GCA_963520315.1 uncultured Campylobacter sp.
AGCGTATCTACGAGTTCTTTAAAGTCGCCGTCTTTTATTTTCATTTTTGATCCTTTATTAGCTCTTTTAGTTTGTTTCTATCTATCTTGCCGTTTACGTTTAGCGGCATCTCATCAAGCATTACAAAGCGCGTCGGCAGCATATATTTAGGCAAAATTTTGCCTAAATATAGCAGAATTTCTCTTTGCGAAGCAGCGGTTTGCGAAGTATAAATTAGCACGATAGCCCCATCATACAGCGCGCACGCGCTATCTACGCCGCCAAGAGACAAGGCGGCCGTCTCTATCTCGCCCAGCTCTATACGGTACCCCATGTGCTTGATCTGAAAGTCCTTGCGGCCTTTATACATTAGTTCGCCGCGCTCGTTATAGTAGGCTAGATCGCCCGTGCGGTAGATTCGCTCGGGATATGCGGGATTTAGTGGATTTTGCGTAAAAGCGCTAGCGGTTTTAACCGGGTCGTTGTAGTATCCAAGAGCTAGCGAGGCGCCGCGCACGCAAAGCTCGCCTAGCGTATTTTGCGCCGTTACCGGCGCGTCGTTTTCATCTAGTAAAAAGACGTCGGTATTTTTGCAAGGATAGCCTATAGGCAAACTTTCCTCGTCGCTAAAATCGCGATCGACGACATAATACGCGCAATCGACGGTCGTCTCCGTCGGTCCGTACAAATTTGCCAAAACGGCGTTTTTAAAACGAGATTTAAAATAATTCATCGTTTTTACGGGCATGACTTCGCCTGCGAAAATTATAAATTCAAGGCTTAAATTTACCCCTCTTAGCAAATCCAGCGCAGCGATATTCGCCATGACGGAAGGTACCCAAAATATAAAATTTATCTCGTTTTTTTCCAAATATTCCACTACTTTAATCGGAAACGTAAAAAGCTCTTGCGGTATCAAAAATAGCGTAGAACCCGTTTTTAGCGTCAGATAAATATCAAGCACGGAGTTGTCGAAAATAAACGGAGCTTGGCTCGCGATTTTTAAATCGTCTTTAAAATTAAACGTCTCGCACGCCCACTCGATATAATTTATAGCGCTTTTGTGCGAGATTGCTACGCCCTTTGGCGTACCGGTGGAGCCCGAAGTATTTATGATATAAAGCGGGTCGGTATCGATCGTATTTTCGTAATTCGCCCGATCGAATTTATCCTCGCCTTTTAAATTTATCTCGTCAAAGATGATTAAATTTACGCCCGAATTTTTTAAAATTTGAGCATGCTTCGCATCTGTAACGATAAATTCGAGGTTTAAATTTTTGATGATGGCTTCAAGCCTAGACGCGGGATTTTTGACGTCTAGGGGCACGTAAAAGCAGCCGTTATAAAGCGTCCCCAAAAAGCATTTTATAGCTTTCACGCTTTTTGGCAAAAGTACGCCCACGGGCCTGTTTTTAGTTATATTTAAGCTCTGAAAATGCGCGGCTATCGCCTTAGCCTGCGAATTTAGCTCGCTAAAATTCACGCTCTCGTCTTCATCTCGTATCGCCGTTTTAAGAGGAAACCTTAAGGCCGAATTTTGCAAGTAGGACAGCATATTTTTTTGCATTTTTTACCTTATTTGAGATGATTAAAATTTTAGCTTGATTTTATTGTATTTTAGTTAAAATCAAGCTAAAATTTTAAGGAGGATTTAAGATGGATACAAACGAAAAAATGGCCCTAATAGCCGAGCTTTTAGAGCTTTAAGTAAGCGATTTTACTCCAGAAACCAAGCTTGAGGAGCTTGAAGAGTGGGATTCGCTCGCGGCTATCTCTTACGTCGTTATGATGGACGAGCACTTCGGCGTGACGGCAAATCCTAACGATATAAGAAATTTCAAAACGATCCAAGATATATTAGATAGTATGAAATAATGGCGTTTGATCACATTAAAAACGTAAAAATTTCGGCGGTTTGTTGCGCCGTACCGGAAGACAAACTCGCGCTTGAAGATTTTTATAAAAAATTTGACAAAGAAAGCGTGGAAAGATTCGTAAAAGATACCGGCATTAGGCAGAAATTTTATAGCAAAAATAATAAAACTATAACGTCTGACCTGTGCTTTGCCGCGGCAGAGGAGATAATCAAGAAAAAAAATATTTCAAGAGACGAAATAGACGCACTCATTTTAGTAACGCAAAGTCCCGATTATAACGTACCCGCTACGGCGATAACGCTGCAATATAGACTGGGCCTATCTCAGGAGTGCATAGCCTACGATATAAATTTGGGTTGTTCTGGTTATATTTTCGGCTTGCATACGGCCGCATCGATGCTGCAAAGCGGATACCTAAAAAAGGTTCTTTTATTGGTGGGCGACGTAACCGAACCTAGCATATTCGGAATAAACGGCGGTACGGCTAATATATTCGGCGACTTAAACGACCTTCTTTTCGGAGACTGCGGGAGCGCGACGCTAATAGAATACGACCAAGGAAACGAAGGGTTTAGATTCGCCCTGCAATCTATGGGAGACGGGTTTAAAGCTATCGGAGCTTGCCATGGGTCAAGATACGCATACGCCGGACACCCGAAATTCGATATGTCTTTGCATATGGACGGGCTAGCAGTAGTTTCTTTTAGTATAACCAAAGTCCCAAGGCTATTTAAGGCGTTTTTTGAAAAATTTCAGGCCTCTGCGGAGGACTACGACTCGGTACTGCTTCATCAAGCAAACAAGTCTATGCTAGATACGATAGCTAAAAAAATAAAAATGCAAGACAAGTCGCGCCTAAGCCTTGAAAGATACGCCAACACCTCATCGGCTAGCGTACCGAACGCCATGTGCGACTACTACGGCGACAAGGACGGCGACGAGAGCGTTAAAGTCATAATGTCGGGCTTTGGCATAGGGCTATCGCTGGGTGTGGCGGATGCCTATATAAGTCCAAAAGATATTTTGCCTATCATCCAAACCGATATCACGTGGGACGAGGGCAGATCAAAAGTACTAGAAGCTAATGCTAAATCTAAAAAATAAAAAAATACTAATAATGGGCTGCGGCGTCATAGGCGGCGCGGCGGCTAAAATTTTAAGCGAATCGGGCGCCAAAATCGTCATGAGCGACAAGGACGAGCGCGCTTTGGATAAGGTTTCGTTAAATTTAAGCGACGGTCGCGCGATAGCCTTTGACGCTAGCCGTGTAGAAAAAATCGAAAATTTTATACGAGACGTCGTAAATTTCGACGGCTTAAAGCTTGACGGACTGGTTTACGCCGTAGATAAAAATTTAACCGCGTCTTTGGCGGATACTTCGTTAGAGCTTTTGCAAGACGCTATGACGGAAAATTTTTTCGCGTTTATCCAGGCTGTTAGGGTTTTTGCCAGCGAAGGAATTTATAACGCCAAAAGTAGCATAGTAGCCATCTCAAACTACGCATCGCTAGGAGCGGACAAGGGGCAAATAGCCTACGGCGCGTCAAAAGCGGCGATGGATAACACTATACCCTCGATCGCAAAAGAGATATACTCCAAAGGCATCAGGATAAACTCCATCCGCCCCGCCGTCGTGCAAAGCGATAAAGAGCTTAGCCAAAGAGAGCGAGAACTAGTCGCAATGATGCAAACGGGCGCGATCGATCCCGAAATTTTAGCCAAACAGATCGCATTTTTGCTAAGCGAGAGTTCAAGCGGCGTTTACGGCAGGCATTTTGACGTCAGAGGCTATCTGGTATGATAAATTTCAAAGATAAAAAAATTTTAGTAACGGGAGCAAGCTCTGGCATCGGTAGGCAAATAGCCGTCAGGCTTAGCGAACTGGGCGCTAGCGTAGCGCTAATATCCAGAGACGAGGCTAGGCTAAAACAGACGCTATCTATGATGAAAGAGCCGGCCAAACATAAAATTTTCGCTTACGATTTACAAGATATAGAAGGCATCGCGCAGCTAGTTTCAGACTGCGTTAAATTCGACGGGGTTAAATTTAACGGATGCGTCCACGCTGCGGGAGTGCCGTCCATATATCCGTTTAAACTGCTAGACCACGCGACGAATGAAAAAATTTTTAAAATAAACGCCTTTTCGGGGCTTGAAATAGTAAAGCAACTATCCAAAAAACAAAACTCCGACGACGGCGCGTCCGTGGTATTTTTTTCATCCATCGTAACGAAAATGTTTTTAAAAGGACAAATTGCTTATATAATCAGCAAGGCCTCGCTAGACGCTATCGCTAAGCCGCTGTCTTTGGAATTGGCAAAAAGAAAAATGCGTATAAACACGGTCATAGTCGGCGGCGTATTAACTCAAATGGTAAAAGATACGCAAATTTTTAGAGACTTAAAAAACGACGAGAAAGATCCGTACACGACGTCTGACATATGCAGATTGCTAGAACCGCAAGAAGTGGCGAATACGGCAATATTTTTGCTGAGCGATGCGGCTAGGTATATCGTAGGCGAAAACTACTTCATAGACGGCGGAAATTTTAGATAAAGAGACGATATGAAAGAAAAAATAAGAGAAATTTTAGTAGATATTAGACCCGAATACGACTTCTCGGGCGATGAAAATTTTGTCGAATCTGGCATGCTAGATAGCTTTGACGTGCTTACGTTAGTTACGGATTTAGAAGAAAAATTTGGCGTAAAAATAGACGGCGGCGATATCTTGCCCGAAAATTTCGGCAGCATCGAAGCCATAGAAAATTTAATCGTTAAAAGCGACGCAAAAGCCTAATGAAAACTAAATTTTTCGGTAAAAAAATCAGCGGTATTTTAGCTTTGCTTCCGCAGACGGAGTATAAATTCGAAGACGATATGAAATTTAACTCGCTCTCACAAAAGCAAAATTTAAAGCTAAAAAATACGATGGGTTACGACAGGCACAGATTTTTTAAAGACGAAACGTACTTGTCCCAAGTGGCGGTCTACGGATTAAACCGCCTTTTTGAAAAAGGACTGCTGAAAAAAGAGGAAATTTCCGCGCTCGTAGTGGCTACGACGACGCCTGATTTTTTAATGCCGGCAACCGCTAATTTAATCGCCGGCGAGCTAAATTTAAGCCCGGAAATTTTTTGCATAGATACGAATCAGCAATGCGCCGGCTTTATCAACGGATTATTTCAAGCCTTTATGCTGCTAAATAACGAAGGCGCTAAAAAAGTAGTCCTGATAACGGGCGACGTTTTATGCAAAAATCCCGATAGAAGCGACACTAGCAGCTATCCGCTAGCAGGCGACGCTATTTGTATTACCGTCGTAGAAAACGGCGAAAACGACGCGTTTTTCCACTGCGTAACGGATGCCAAGGACTACGATGCGCTGGTATTTCCGGCGATGGGTTTTAGAAAACCGACGAACGAGGAAAAAGCTAAATTTTCAAGCTCCAAATACGGCGGTCGCGACTGCTTGCAACGCATTCATATGGACGGACAGGCGGTGTTTCAATACGTAATGCAAAACGTGCCTAAATATATCGTCCAAAGCCTAGCTTACGCGGGCGCGGATAAAGACGAGCTGGATTATTACTTTTTCCATCAGCCTAATAAATTTATGGTCGATAAACTAGCTCAAAAACTAGGCGTTTCAAGCCAAAAAGCGCCTAGCAACGTAGTTACTTTTTACGGTAACTCAAACAGCTCCACGATCCCCGTTTGTATCGCTCATAACGCCAAAGAGCAGATGACGGGCGGCGATATTTATAAATGCATGTTAGCTGGTTTTGGCGCGGGACTAAACTACGCCTCTATCGTAACGAATCTTGGCAAATTTGATTTTTGCGATACGGTGATTACCGATTTTTAGCTAAAATCGCTCTCTTTTATCTCATAAATTTTATTAAATAATTTTGCGGATTTGCTATTTTTTACGCGTTCGTCGTCGTAGCCGTATAGCCCAACTAGGTGATGTAAAGCCTCGCTGTTACTGCTAACGGCTATATCTTCGCCGCCTTGACCGACTCTAAAAACCCTACTATTTTCGAGCTTTATATCGTAAGATATAAGCTTGATTTTTAGCCGGTCGCATATATACATCATGCAGTTATGCACGGCTACGCCTCCGCCTTCAAATTTATATAGCTCGTCGGTCAGGTAATACCCCAGATAAAACGACCCGTCGTCAAGCTTTTTTAAATTTATCACCGCATAGTCCGCGCCGTCGCACGTTATCAAAAACGCAAAAAATTTATCGCGCTTTTTTAGCGCTTCGCGGTAGGCTTCGTGCTGCTTAACCGTGATGGGTTCGGGCGAATTTGATACGGTTCTAACATATTCTTGATTTCTATATTCTAAGATTTTTCGGTACTTCTCGTCGCTTAAATTTACGAAATTTATGATTTCTAGCCGTTTTTTTCTCATGCTTTTTCCCTTGATTTTTGCACCGCTTCGTATAAAAACTCCGCTCTTATCCAGTCTTGCGGCGTATCGATATCCTGCACTAAGTGACGCGGTAAAACGATCGCTATGCTATCTCGCCCGAAGAAAATTTCATCGCTCGAAGGCGCGTCCAAATTCGTCCAGTAAAACTGCCCCGCGTCTTGATAAGCCTCCTCTAAATCCTGGCTTCTTTTGGCGAAATTTTCTCGCCAAAACATCTCGCATCGTCCGTCCTTAGCGATCTTAAACGTCCGCCAGATAGGAAACGGCATAGAAGTGCACGAAAAGGCGTTTTTGGCGTTTGAGGCGCGTAGCTTTTCAAGGCCTAGTTTAATGTAAAATTCGTCTATCAACGGCGCGGTAGCGTAAATCGTACAGACGAATTTTATCCTATTGCCTCTTGCTTGCAAAAATTTTATCGCATGCTCTACGACGGCGCCCGTCGCGGTATAATCGTCGCTCAACTCTTTTGGGCGCATAAACGGCACGCTAGCGCCCGCATTTTTCGCAACGTCCGCTATCTCCTCGTCGTCTGTGGATACGATAATCTCGTCAAAAATCCCCGCCCTAATCGCCGCTTCTATGCTGTAAGCGATCATCGGTTTGCCGCAAAAAGGCTTTATATTTTTTCGCGGGATTCTTTTGCTGCCGCCGCGAGCGGGGATGACGGCGATGGTTTTGGCGTCCATTTTTTTCCTTGTTTTTAGGGAGATTATAGCCTAGCGGGGCAAATTTTATGATAAAATCAAACTAAAATTTCGGAGCCGAATTTATGAAAATAGCAAATTTCGATACGAACGAAAAGGTTCTTTTGATCGCCGAGCTCTCGGCAAATCACTCGGGCAGCTTAGAGCTTGCCGTCGAAACTATCAAGGCGGCCAAACGCGCGGGAGCCGACGCCGTAAAACTGCAAACATACACGGCCGATAGCCTGACGCTAAACTCCAAAAAAGAGGATTTCATGCTACGCGGCGGTCTATGGGACGGGTATGATTTATATAGCCTTTATCAAAAAGCCTTAACTCCGCGCGAGTGGCACGAAACGCTTTTTAAAACGGCCGCAAACGAAGGACTCATCTGCTTTTCAAGCCCGTTTAGCAACGACGACGCCGATTTTTTAGAGCGCTTTGACCCGCCTGCTTACAAAATCGCTAGCTTTGAGGTAACCGATTACGATTTTATCCGGCACATAGCTAAAAAAGGCAAACCGGTCGTCATCTCGACCGGCATCGCTACCTTGCGGGAGATTGAAGACGCGGTGCAAATTTGCAAAGAGTGCGGCAACGAAAACGTAGCGCTTTTAAAATGCACGTCTAGCTACCCTGCTCCGCTTGAGGGGATGAATCTACTCACGATCGCCGATATGAAGCGTAAATTTGACGTAGAGGTCGGCTTTTCAGACCATACTCTGGGCATCGTAGCGCCCGTAGTCGCCGTGAGCCTTGGCGCTCGCATCGTAGAAAAACATTTTATCCTAAACAAAGAGGTGCGAAGCGTGGATGAGGCATTTAGTCTGGACGAGGATGAATTTAAACAGATGGCAAGCGCCGTAAGAGACGCGGAAAAGCTACTGGGCAAAGCCGTCTACGAATTAGACGAAAGAGCGCTTGCCAGCCGCAACTACGCCCGTTCGCTTTATGCCTGCGCGGATATCAAAAAAGGCGAAATTTTTAACGAGCAAAACGTAAGAAGCGTGCGCCCGGGCTGGGGTTTGCATCCTAAATTTAAACGCGAGCTAATCGGCAAACCGGCCAAACGAGATATAAATTTCGGCGATAGAGTAAGCAGCGAGGATATGTAAATTTAGCGCATATCGCAAGGATTTGATACCGCGCCCCGCAAGCTGGCTTTGCTACGTATATGCTTAAAGCTCCGGCCGAGTTGGCGCGAAATTCGGGCGTAAATTTGGAACGAATTTAGCTTTAAAACAAAAATAGCAATATAAATAAGGAGGCAAAATGCCGCAAAACGAATATTCGACTATGGATGATTTTCAGGTCGTAAAAGAAAAAGAAAACGAGCAAGAAAACGCAAAAAAAAGCTCTGAAGCATTTGAACCAAGCGCCAATCCGATATTTCAAAAAAACTTGCAAGCCCTCTTTCAGCAAGACGAAATTTTAGCCGCCCGCCTTTGGGGAATGGACGAGATGGCAGATTACGACGTATTTGTCGGCAAAGACCCGATCGATATAAACATCATCAACAATAAAACCTTAAAATACGTCTACGAAAATCCCGTCAAAGACGTCCAAAATACCCTAGAATCCGTCGAAAACGAATATAAGCGCTACCCGATTATGTATTTTTACGGGCTAGGCAACGGGATACTTTATAAAGCACTTTTAAAAAACGAAACGCATCAAAAAATCATCGTCGTAGAACCGGAAATCGAAATCATCTATGCGGTATTAAATTTGATCGACCTTTCAGACGAATTATCCAGCGAAAGGCTAACTCTTTTTTACTCCGAGTTCGCAAACTACACGCAGTTTTATTATCTGGCGTGCAATAGCAAATTTACCGCATACGCTAAAATTTACAATCTTCAAATTCACTCGCCGTTTTACGATCAGTTTAGCGACGACTACGCAGAAATAAACCAATCCTTTGCAAAAGCCATCTCTCAAATGGTGGCCGGTCATGGCAACAGCATAGACGACAATCTAATCGGAGTGAGGAATAATATAGAAAATTTAACGGCGATGCTCACAAACTACTCCTACGTCGATTTGATAAAAAAACGCTATAAACTAATGGACACGGCGGTCATCGTTTCAACGGGACCAAGCCTTGATAAGCAGCTTGAGACGCTTAAAAAATTTGCTCCGTACGTTACCGTCATCAGCCTTGACGCATCGCTACCGATATTAATGAAACACGGTATAAAGCCTGATTACGTAACTTCGATAGAACGCGTAGAGGCCACGTCGAGTTTTTTTAAAAAAAGAGATAAAAAAATAGACAAAGACGCTTACTTTATCATAGCGTCTTTGACGCATAAAAAAACTATTAAAAATATCTTACCTCGCCGCCTAGTCCTAACCATGCGTCCTCAGCAAAACGAAACGTCGTTCGGGCTAAAAGGCTACGGCTACCTAGGGATCGGGCACTCCACGGCAAATCAAGCCTATCAGCTAGCCTATGTTTTAAAACATAAAAATATCGTTTTAATCGGACAAGACTTAGCCTTTGCTCCGGACGGTAAATCTCACGCCACCGGGCACGCATTCGCGCAAGCCGACGAGTATCTATACGTCAAAGCATACGGCGGCGAGGGCGAAGTTCGCACGACTTACGTCTGGGATAAATTTAGAAATCAATTTGAAGCCGATATCGAGCAGTCAAGCAAAAAAGACGTAACGACGTATAACTGCACGCAAGGCGGTGCCAGGATAGAAGGCAGCATAGAAAAACCGTTTTTAGAGACTATGCAAGAGCTCTGCAAAGACAAAAAACAAAAAAATCTGCCCAATATCGCGCCGATAAAAGAAAAAAGAACAAATAAAGATATGTTAAAAGCATATAAAGTGCTCGTAAAAAAGCTAAGCTTTGAAAACGAAGCCAAACGTATAATCGAAGAAACCTTTTTAGAAGTCGTACCGAAAATAGACGAAATTTCAAAACTAAGAGACGAAGGAAAATTAAGCGAAAAACACTTTCATAAGCTCGTTAAAATTTCAAATAGGATAGATAAAGCAAAAGACGCTATCTCAAAGCCTAAATTTAAGCCTTTTATCGAAAATATCGTGGCCATATCCGTATATTTTCAAGAGCTTGAACTAGCTAAAATCTCAGTCGCCCCGAGCGATACGACGATGCAAAAGGTAAACAAGCTAGCCGAATGGGTAGAAATCCATAAATACTGGCTATTTTCAGTAGCCGGCGGACTAAACGCAGAGATAGAAACCATCAAAAAAGCTTCCAGAAATTTAGTCCGCGAGCTAAAAAAACGAGGACTCATAACCAAAAACGAGATAGGTCAAGCAAAGGAAAATTTTAGACTGAGTTATTAAAATTCGATCATAAATTTAGCTTTATTTTTATTTTTAGCCTTTATTTGCTAAAATCACGCAAATTTAGCTAAATCGGACGAAAGATTGTTTTCAAATATTTATACGTATAGGTTTTTTATCGTAAATTCGGTCAAAAACGAGTTTATAACCAAATTCGCAAAAAGCAAGCTGGGCGTAGCGTGGGCGATACTGCATCCGCTAGCCCAGGTGCTCATCTACGCGACCATACTCTCCTCGGTACTCTCAGCCAAGCTGCCCGGCATCGATAGCAAATACGCCTACGCTATCTACCTAATGAGCGGGATGCTTTGCTGGATGCTTTTTAGCGAGATTTTTTCGCGCTGCATCGGCATTTTTACCGACAACGCCAACATAATCAAAAAAATGTCCTTCCCTAAAATCGTCCTTCCTGCTACCGTAGTTTTAAGCTCGGCGATAAACAATCTCATTTTATTCGCCGCAATAGCAGTCGTATTTGCTTTTTTGGGACATTTTGCCGGCGTAAATTTGATCTTTTTGCCGATTTTATCCGTCATTACTATGATGTTAGCCGTAGGTTTTGGGCTGTTTTTCGGCGTGATAAACGTCTTTATGCGCGACGTAGGCCAGATCATCGCCATAGTATTACAGTTTTTATTTTGGCTAACGCCGATCGTTTATATGACGGGCATTTTGCCGTCAAATTTGCAAGAGTTAATCTACATAAATCCGCTTGTTGGCGTCGTTAGCGGCTATCACGATATTTTGATTTACGACAAGACGCCGGATTTTTCGCTTTTGATTTATCCGATTATTATCGGCGCGGCAAGCCTTGGAGCTGCGTTTTTCGTTTATAAACGAGCCGAAGAAGAGATGGCGGACGTTTTATGATTTTATCGGTTCAAAATATCTGTAAAACTTACTTGGATTACGAGAGCAACTTTAAGCGATTTGCCTCGTGGTTTAGCAAAAATAAAGAAGAAAAAAACGTAAAAACCGTACTAAAAGACGTAAGTTTTGACGTGGGAGCCGGCGAAGTAGTCGGGCTAATCGGGCAAAACGGAGCGGGCAAGAGCACTCTTTTAAAAATCATCTCGCACACGCTAAAGCCCTCAAGCGGCCGCGTAACGAGCGGGGCTAAAATTTCGTCCATATTAGAGCTAGGCATGGGCTTTCACGGCGATCTAACCGGCAGGCAGAATGCCTACCAGTCCTGCTCTCTCATGGGCTACTCAAAAGAGCAGATCGACGAAATAATAGCCTACATCGAAGACTTTGCCGAGATAGGCGAGTATTTTGATTATCCAGTGCGAATTTACAGCAGCGGCATGCAGATGCGCCTTGCTTTTTCGGTCGTCACGGCAAATCGCCCCGATATACTTATCATCGACGAGGCGCTATCGGTCGGCGATGTGTATTTCCAGCATAAAAGCTTTGATAAGATAAAAGAATTTAAAAGCCTAGGCACGACGCTCATCATCGTTTCGCACGATAGCGGCGCGATAAAATCCATCTGCGATCGCGTGATCTTGCTAGAAAAAGGGCAAATTCTAAAAGACGGCGAGCCTGAAGCCGTACTTGATTATTACAACGCCCTAATCTCAAAAAAACAAGACGTGCAAATCTCGCAAGTGGCCCTAGAAAACGGCAAAACCGCAACCATATCCGGCAACAAAAAGGCCTGCATAAAAAACGTTGAAATTTTAGACGCCGCAGGCAAAAAGATACAAAATTTAGAAGTCGGCAAAAAAATCAAGCTAAAAGTAACGGTGCAAGCAAACGAAAATTTGCCGTCGCTAGTGC
>CAUQRE010000006.1:0-12055 GCA_963520315.1 uncultured Campylobacter sp.
GGGAAGATGGACGCGTTTATCTTTTTGGCGTACTCCTCGTTATTTGTCATGATGATACCGCCGCGAGGTCCGCGAAGGGTCTTGTGCGTAGTCGAGCTCACCACATCGCAGTGCGGAAACGGGCTCTGATGTTCGCCAGCTACGACTAGGCCCGCGATGTGCGCTACGTCTGCAAAGAGTATAGCGCCCACAGCATCGGCGATCTCGCGGAATTTCTTAAATTCGATCTCGCGCGTATATGCGCTAGCGCCGCACACGATCATCTTAGGTTTTACGATTTGCGCGATTTCCATTACCTTATCGTAGTTTATGCGTCCGTCAAGCTCTACGCCGTAAAAAAAGCTCTGATAAATTTTACCCGAGCTGCTTACTTTTGCGCCGTGAGTTAGGTGTCCGCCGTGGCTTAGATCCATGCCTAAAATTTTATCGCCGGGATTTAAAAGCGCGCCGTAAACGCCTTGGTTTGCCTGCGAGCCCGAGTTTGGCTGTACGTTTGCAAATTCGCAACCAAAAAGCTCTTTGCAGCGATCGATTGCTAGCTGCTCGATCTGATCGACGTATTCGCAGCCGCCGTAGTAGCGTTTGCCGGGATAGCCTTCTGCATATTTATTGGTTAGAACCGAGCCCATTACTTCCATCACTTCAGGATAGGTAAAATTTTCGCTCGCGATCATCTCGAGGTGGTCGCATTGGCGTTTTAGTTCTAAATTTACTAAATCAAAAATTTCTTTATCGTAACTTTGCAAACTCATTAATTCTCCTTGGTTTCGTTTTTTTGCGGTCTCATCGCAGGGAAAAGCACCACGTCGCGGATGGATTTTTTATTGGTCAGTAGCATCACGAGCCTATCTATGCCGATACCCTGTCCAGCAGTCGGGGGCATCGCGTAGCCAAGAGCCCTCACATAGTCCTCGTCCATCTCGTGAGCTTCGTCGTCGCCGGCATTTTTGGCTTCTATCTGCGAAGCGAAGCGGCCGTATTGATCAATTGGATCGTTTAGCTCGTTAAAGCCATTAGCTAGCTCGCGTCCGGCGATAAATAGCTCAAATCTCTCGGCAATATCGGGATTTGCGTCGCTTCTGCGAGAAAGCGGGCTAATAGAAATCGGATAGTCGATGATAAATGTCGGATCGGTTAGCTTGCTCTCTACGTAGTTGTCGAAAAGCTCGGCCTGCAAATGACCCAAATCAAGCTTTGCGTTTGCCTCAAAGCCGTCAGCCTTAAGCTTAGCTAAAATTTTATCCTTATCACCGATAATCGCCTCGTCTAGCCCGCCGATTTCTACGAGAGCTTTTTTGTAGCTTATACGTTTAAACGGCTTGCTAAAATCAATCTGCATACCGTCAAATTCGATAATTTTAGGCATATCGAGTTTATCGAGAAGCACGTTAAATAGCTCCTCGGTTAGCCCCATCAAATCGTGATAAGTGTGCCACGCCCAGTAAAACTCGATGCTTGTAAATTCGGGATTATGCGTTAGATCCATACCCTCGTTGCGGAAATTTCTATTCATCTCGTAAACCGCGTCAAAGCCGCCCACGATGAGACGCTTTAGATAAAGCTCTGGTGCGATGCGCAAAAATCTCTCCACGCCAAGCGCGTTGTGAAAGGTTACGAAAGGCTTAGCGTTAGCTCCGCCGGGGATCGGATGCATCATAGGAGTCTCGACCTCTAAAAAGCCCTTATCTTCGAAAAATCTGCGAATCGTACTAACGATAACCGAGCGGCGCTTAAAATCAGCCCTAACCTCTGGGTTCATTATCATATCAAGGTATCTCTGGCGGTATCTAGTCTCGATGTCGGTTAGTCCGTGAAATTTCTCGGGAAGCGGCGAAATGGCCTTTGACGCCAAAGTTAGCTCGCTAACGTGCATAGAAAATTCGCCCGTTCGCGTAACGAAAGCATATCCGCGCACGTATACGATGTCGCCTACTTCGATATTTTTCTTTACGACCTTAAACCAATCCGGATCAAGCGTCTTGTTGCTAAAATAAATTTGAAGATTGCCGTCCTCATCCTCGATATTAGCAAATATCGCCTTGCCCGCATCCCTGATGAGCTTAACGCGTCCGGCTAGGCTTACCGACTGCCCCTCGGCGCTTTTTTCTTCGGTGTCAATAATATGTTTAAATTTGAGCCTAAATTTAGCTATATCCATATCGCGGCGCAAAAAATGCGGATAGGGATTTACGCCCGCGTTTCGTAGCTCGTTTGCGGTCTCTAGCCTTTGGATTTCCAATTGATTTTCAAATATCACTTGCCGCCCTTTGCCTCTTTGGCGATACACTCCTTGCATACTCCGTAAAGCTGCATCATGTGTCCGGTTAGCTTAAAACCGTGTTCTTTTGCTATGCTGGATTGTCTTTTTTCGATCGTTTGATCTTCAAATTCTATGATCGTTCCGCATCTGCGGCATATCATGTGGTCGTGATGAGGCTTAGTGGCAAGCTCGAATTTTTTCCCTTGCGAGCCGAAGCTGATAGAAGTTACCATCTCGGCTTCCTCGAGTAAATTTAGCGTTCTATAAACGGTCGCGATGCCGACGTTTAAGTCGGGATAGGTCTCTTTAATGAAAAAATATAGTCTCTCCGGAGTAAAATGCTCGTCGTTATTGTAAAGCGTTTTTAACAAAACCTCGCGTTGCTGCGTGTATTTTAACCCGTTATCTCTTAAAATTTTTTTGAATTTTTCAAGAAGGGCGTCGTATTCTAAATTTTCGATAGTCATCTTTGCTCCTTAAATCGTCGAATTTAGTTCTAAATTCGTTTTATGCTCTTGTTTGGCGGCATCAAAAGGCGTCTCGATATTGCCTACTCCGCCGGCTATCGCCTTTACGTCTACGTTCATTATCCATTTACCGGTCTCCAGTAGCACGGGGTATAGTTTGCTTCCGGTAAAATACGGCTCAATCTTACTATTTAGCACCTGAATATTGGATACCGTTACTATTAGTACCGCAAAAACTAGGAAAATTTTAGCGCTACCCACGACAAAACCGCCTAGTTTATCTAAAAATCCAAGTCCGCTTAGACCGACTAGTTTTGATAAAAATGCGCCTATGCCCAAGCAAACGACCCAAAAAATGATGAGCGTCGATAAAAACCCGGCAAAAAAAACAACCGTATCCCCGTCTAGCTTATAGACTTTGTCGCTGATGATTTGTCCGGCTTTTGCCGCAAATCTACTAGCTACCACGATACCGCCGATAAGCCCCACAAGCCCGAATATCTCCTTAATAAGACCGCTTATCACGCCCTTTATGCCTAGTATCAGCACAAGCGAGACTACGACCACGTCAAATAGCGTAACAAACTCCATCACATCCCCAGTAGCGGTCCCAACTCTTGCTGGTTGGTGGAGTATCTCATTGCCATTTCTTTGCTTATTTGATTTGCTCTGAGTGCTTTCATTAGGGACTGAGTTTGAGTTATCATGCCGGTTACTTGCTGATTTAGCTGCATTTGAGAGTAAATTTGATGTACTTTGTTTTCGCGTATGAGGTTTGCGATAGCGTTGTTATTTATCAAAATTTCATGAATCGCGATTCGTCCGCCGCTAGTCTTAGGAAGCAAGCTTTGCGATATAACCGCCGTTAGAGAAACCGAGAGCATATTTCGCACTTGAAGCTGCTCGCCGCCTTCAAAGCTATCTATGATACGGTTGATAGTCTGGATAGCGGAGTTCGTGTGCAAGGTTCCAAAAACCAAGTGTCCGGTCTCAGCCGCCGTAATAGCCGTAGATATGGTCTCTCTATCGCGCAGCTCGCCCACCAAGATGATATCGGGGTCTTCGCGAAGCGCGCTTTTTAGAGCCTTAGCGTATGAGTGAGTATCCGTACCGACGTTTCTTTGAGAAAAAAGCGCTTTTTTATTCGTATGCACGAACTCCACGGGATCTTCGATGGTTAGGATATGTTTTCTATGGCTTAAATTTATCTCGTTTAACATCGCGGCAAGGGTGGTGGATTTACCGCTACCGGTCGGTCCGGTAACCAGTATCATGCCCTTTTCACGCTTTACGACCTCTTTAAAAACGCCCGGGGCTCTCAAATCGTCAAGAGACGGTATGTCGGTAGGGATTATACGAAACGCCGCAGCCAGGTCTCCGTTTGAGGTGTAGTAGTAGTTGCCTCTGAAGCGTCCTACACCCGGAAGCTCTATCGCAAAGTCAAGCTCCTTATCCTCCTCAAGCTCGCTTTTTTGAGTATCGGTTATCAAAGCGTAGCAGATATCTTGTATATCGTGTCCGCTCAAAACACCCAGATCAAGCGGTCTTAACGTTCCGTCTATGCGAATTTGCGGTTCGCTTTTTGAAACCAAGTGCAAGTCGCTCGCCTTATTATGCACGACGGTTTTTAGAAGCGTTTCTAGGCTTACGTCTATTTTTTTAGGTTCGAGCGCGTCGCCTGCGCCCTCCTGTTTTATTTCTTCCATGTTATATTTTCCTTATTCGATTATTTTCGGTACTACGAAAAAATGCTCGCTACTCATTGGAGCATGCTTTAGTATCGTTTTTATCACGTCCGAGCTTACGCTTACGTCTTCTCTTAGAGGAGTTCCACCGTCTATGGAGCTTACGACCGCCCCCACGTCGCTTAAGTCCAGCTCGTCTAGTATATCTACGAAATTTAAAATTTCGCTAAGCTGATTTTCAATCTCTTTTCGCTTCTCTTCGCCTATTTTAAGCGAGCTTAGCTTTTCAAGCTTAGCTAGCAGAGTATCGTCTATTTGCATAAAACCTCGTTTAAATTTTAAAATTTTCTCGCATTATAGCACATTTTGTCTTGATTTTTATGGTGTTTTATAATTATTATGCTACAATTACGAACTTTCAATATCTAATATTTTAATGAAATAGCTTGTATATCAAAGACGATATCAACTCCATAAAAGAAGAGCTAAATACTCAAGAACAATTTTTAGAAAATATGATAAAAAGCGAAAGGTTTTTTAAAAAATATAGCAAATTTATCATAACCGCGATCGTTTTAGGCGCGATCGGCGCGATCGGATACTACGTAAACGACGCCTTAAAAGAAAAAGATTTCAAAGCCGCAAACGCCGCCTATGCCAAGCTGATACTTAACCCGAAAGACGAGCAAGCAAAAGCCGAGCTAAAGCAAAAAGACGCCTCTCTTTACGCGCTTTACGAATTTAAAATCGCCGTCGATAACAACGACACGAACGCGTTAAAATCGCTAGCAAACGAGCAGATCGATCCGCTTTTAAAAGATATCGTAAAATCCCAATTAAACGAGCCTAGCGGTCAAATTTTAAGCTCGTATAGAGCCGCGATTAACGGCTACGAGCTATTAAAAGAAGATAAAATCGACGAAGCCAAAAACGAATTTAAGAAAATCCCGTTAAATTCGCAGCTCCAAGATCTCGTCAAAAATTTAGAACACTACCAAGGAAAAGCAAAATGAAAAAATTTCAGACTATTTTAGCCGCCGTTTTGTGCGCGGCCGTACTCGGCGGATGCAGCACGAAAAGGCAGTATTTCGAACCTACCGACGTACAAAACGAAAAAATCTCGGAAACCAGGCTGCCTTCTAGCATCGCGACCGCGAGCCTAAACGGAGCGGTGCTAAAAAACGGCATGGTTATAACCAAAAACGGCCTACTTGCGCCGGAAATAAAGCTGCCAAAGGGCGCAACCTTGTTAAATTACGGCGACGGTAAATTTATCAGCTCGGATTTAAACGGAAACTTGGTCGTCGAAAATAGCTCCAACGAAATTTTATTTCAAAGAAACTTTGATCAAGCCGTCGTATCGGCCGCTCTTGAGGGCGACAAGCTCGCTGCCTTAACCGCGAGTAACGTCATATACCTCATCGATATCGCGACAAACGAGGTTTTGCTCGAGTTTGAGAGCTCAAACGTCTATGCGCAAGACTCCCGCGTAGCAGCGCCGCTATTTATGAGCTCGCTCGTCATTTTCCCTACGCTTGACGGCAAGATCATGATCGTAGATAAAAGCCAAGGCCGAATTTTACGCGACGTAATCGTTAGCAGCGAACAGTTTTTTAACAACGTAATATCTCTAAACGTCGTAAACGACACGATGATAGCCGCCACTGGCAAGCGTATCGTCTCGATAAATCCGGAAAAAACGGTTTATTTTAACGGCGAGATCAAAGACGTAGTCATAAACGGCGAACACGTATATATCCTACTAAAAGACGGCAAAATCGTGCTTAGCGACCTAAATTTGAAAAAAATTAAAGACGCGTATTTTAAATTTGCCATCTTTTCAAGCGCCACCGTTTATAACGGCTCGCTTTATATAATGGAAAAAACGGGTTATCTAATCAAGACTGATTTAGCGCTTGATAATGCCAAAATTTACGAGCTTTCAGACGAGGTCGAGAGCCAAATTTTTGCCGGCGCGAAAGAATTTTACTACGACGATTACAGCCTAGAGCTTAAATGACGAAGCAAGAAATTTATCAAGTTCTGGAAGCTAAAAAGATTGTTTTAAAAAATTTAAGCTGGACGGAGCTTGATAAATTTACCAAAAAAAAGACCCTTGCCGCGCTTACGGGCATCGATATGAAGGGCTTTTATACGCTTTTATTTTTTCGCAGCGCAAAGGCTAGATTTTTGAGCAAAGAATTTGAAGCGATTGATGAAATAGCTGGCAAAATCGCCGAGCAAACTGGTATAAATTTTAAGAAAAAGGCTATTTTTTATAGCTCGGATATCTGCTCAAAAACCACAAATTTGATAAAAGAAAACGGCTACAAATATGACTCTATGTGACGTAGGCAATACTAACGCCACCTTTTTTAAAGACGGCAAAATCACCAAAATCAAGCTCGAAAATTTTAAAGATTTTAAAAGCGACGAGAGGATTTATTTCATCAGCGTAAACGACGAGATGACTCAAAGACTTCGCAGTTTGCCTAAATTCGTAAATTTAGAGCCGTATTTTGAGCTAGACACTATCTATAGCGGCCTAGGTATCGACCGGGTCGCTAGCTGCTATGCCGTAAAAAACGGCCTCATCATCGACGCCGGTAGCGCGATAACTATGGACATAATGATGAACTCGATACATCTTGGCGGCACGATAATGCCGGGTATCTCACACCTTTTAAAAGCTTGCGAAGCGATTTCGCCCAGGCTAAAGATCTCGCTAAATTCGCAAATCGATCTCGACGCGCTCCCGCAAAAAACGGCCGACGCGGTAAGCTACGGCATCATAAAACCGATTTTACTTCTCATCGAGAATATGGCAAACGGCTCGAAAATCTACTTCACGGGCGGCGACGGCGAGTTTTTATCGCGCTTTTTTACCGACAGTATCTACGACCGTATGCTTGTTTTTCGCGGGATGCAAAAATTAATCGAACAAAAAAAGGACATTTTATGCTAACGGTTGCTCTGCCAAAAGGCCGCATCGCCGACGAAACGCTTGAGATTTTTAGGAAAATTTTTAATAGCTCGTTTGAATTTGAGGACAGAAAACTGCTGATGAGCGAGGGTGATTTTAAATTTCTAATGGTTCGCAACCAAGACATCCCGACCTACGTCGTAAACGGTGCTGCCGATATCGGCGTGGTGGGCCTTGACGTGCTTGAGGAGCATCGCCCGGACGTCGTGCGCCTACTTGACTTAAAAATCGGCAAATGCCGCGTCTGCGTGGGCGTCAAAGAGGGCGAGGAGCTAAATTTAAACGCTCCCGAGCTAAAGATCGCCACCAAAATGCCGCACATCTCGCGCAACTATTTCGCCGCAAAGGCCACCGCGCTAAAGATCATCAAGCTATATGGCTCGATCGAGCTAGCGCCGCTAGTTGGCCTTGCCGATGCTATCGTAGACGTCGTGGAAACGGGCACGACGATGAAACAAAACGGGCTAAAAGTCGCCCAAACTATCATGCAAAGCTCGGCATACCTCATCGCAAACAAAAACAGCTTTATCATCAAAAAAGACGAAATTTTATCACTTTACGAAAAGATCAAAGCGCAAATTTAGGCTAAAATACCCCCTGCGCGATCAAATTTAGATGAATCTCCGTTAGGTTACAAGCGAAAAAACGCCCAAACTCCAATCCGTCGCATATTCGTAGCGTAAAATTTAAGTTAGAGCGACCAAGCCAAAAAGATACGCGGCATCGGTTCGCACGCATAATCAAAGCCTTTTTAAAGATAAATTTAGTCTCGATTTACCCGCGCCAAATAGCAAATTTATAAAACCCGCAACCTTTAAAAAGCAAGCTCTCTATTTTGCGAAGCTAGCAGAGCCGCTTTTATAAACGCCGTGCGTCAAACCGCTTTAAAATACGTACAGATAATAGACAAAGGCGCTGCGCTAAATTACATCTAAAGGAAACGACTAAGGCGATAAAAGCGGGCGATACCCTTAAAGACTACGCAAATACGGTGGAGAAAAACGGCGCAAGTAAAGAGCAAGCGATTTACGAACTTCGTCAAATAATGTACCGAGCAAATACTAACGACGACGAAGCAATAAGGCCTGACGATGAAGGAAGGCAGATCATCCTATAAATTTTTACCGAAAATATAAATTATGTCTTAAAAATAAGTAAAAAATCGGCGAGAATTTAAATAAATAAAAACTTCAAGTAAGCGTGGTAAAAACTCGTATAAATTTGCACGGCGCCCTTGGAAATAAAAGCGGCTTTTTAAAAATCTCTTAATCGGGGCGGTTTTGTTAAACGCTGTTAAGCCGCCGTCTTTACGGGATTTAGCTGATACGGGCGGCATAGACGCGAGCAAATTTAGCCGCATAGGACGCGGCTTTTTTGACGCGAGCGCATTACCTGGCGACCGCGAACGCACCGGACGGCGTTTTATCCGCCTCACTACTCCAGCAGACTATCTCTCGGTTCGCCTAGATAAAAGCCCTGAAATTCGTCCACGCCTAGGCGCACGCAGGTATCAAACACCTCTTTTGAGTGGACGAACTCGGCTATTACCGTGATGTCTAGCTGGTTAGCAAAGGCTATGATCGCGCTAGCTATCGCCCGAGAATCCTCGCTAGAGTCTATATTTTTGATGATCGAGCCGTCTATTTTGATGTAGTCTGGCTTTAGCTTTAGGATATAGGAGAAGTTGCTATAACCCGAACCAAAATCATCTATGGCGATCTTTGCGCCCATCCTTCGCACGCGTTCGATAAACGCGCCGATACGCTCGATATTTTCTATATTTTCATCCTCTAGTATCTCAAATATCACCCTTGAGGCGATCTTGTATCTGTTTAGCCTCTCGATGATAAACGCGCTCACGTCGCCGTCGGTCATATCTCGTCCGGATAAATTTACCGAGATGATGGCGCTAGGCTTGTCTTTGATTAGCTTAAAGCTCTTTTCGATTAGCATTTTTTCGATATCGGTGTAGCGTTTGATGCGTTTTGAAACCTCTAAAAAAACGCTCGGTGAGATGATTTCGGAGCTATTTTGGATACGGATTAGCGTTTCGTATTTTAACACCTTGCCGTCTTTGTTAAATATCGGTTGATAAAACGGCACTATTTTATCGTTTATTATGGCGTTTCGTATCATATTTGATCGCTTGATTTGCTCGGCGTATTGAGGAGTGTCGTCGATATTTTTAAAGTAGCAAAAGAAATCCTTGCCGCTTTGCTTTGCAAACTCAAGCGCCGTCATCGCCTTTTTAAACGTATCGGTCTCATCTAGCGCAAAGCCTACCGTGCAGTAAATCTCTATCTCGATTTGCTCGCCGCCGTCTTTAGACACGTCTATGACCAGCCCTTTTATGCTCTCTAAAAGCTCGCTTGCTAGATCCTCGTATCTATCTATAAAATAATCGGCGTCTTCGACTAGAGCAAACTGGTCAGGCCCCACGCGGTAAGCCGCCATGTCGTTATCCTTTGCGAATTTTCTAGCTATTTGCGCCATTTTAAGTAAAATTTGATCGCAAGCCTCGGCGCCAAAGTAGTTATTCATCTTTCTAAACTCGTCTATATCCACGACTACGATTTTGGGACTCTTCATGGTTGCTACGTCGCGCTCTAAAGCCGTTTTATTAGGTAGCCCCGTGAGCGCGTCGCTATATAGGCGCTTTTGCATCTCGGAGTTATTGGCTAGTAGCCTAGCGTTGGTTTTCATGAGAGAGATTTGAATGTTTTTGATATTTCTAAAAAAAATCCAAAACTTAAAAAAGCAAATAATAATCATAATAAGGGTAACAAAAAAGGTATTTTTCATATTTACGGCAAGCCAAGTAAAAAAACGCGGGTCGTCAAAGCCTGAAATTTTTACCGCGTGAACCATATCGTAGCCCAGTATCACGCCGTCGGTTTTTTTAAAATAGCAAACCTCGGCCTTATTATCCGCAATCAGACGAATGCGCTTATAAATGCCCTTTTGCTCCAAATCCGTATGCGCCCTAGAGTCCATATCGAAAAATTTATAGGGCAAAATTTCGCCTATTAAATTAGGATGCTGCGAGCTGGCAAGCACCGTAAGTTCGTTTTTGTCTCCAGTTTGCTTGAATATCCAGGCGGGTACAGAATTAGTAGCTTCGGCATACCTTTGAAACTCGTTTATGTCGCGCTTGGCCACTTGTTTATAAATCATTTCTACTACGTTCATATATGCCTCGGCTTTAGCGTCTATGCCGATGTTTGAAGGGTAATTAACGGAGTCTTGAAATTTATTGTAAAATATAAAACAAACGGCTATACACGAACATATCACAAGCACGACGATAGGTAAAACGAGGTAGCGCGTTGCTTTGCTCTTAGATTCTAAATTTTGCATCGACCTTCTTTTGTAATTTTATCGCCATTTTATCATTATTTATTTAAGTTAATCATTAAAGCCAAAATTCATAAAAATAATTTGAGCGCTAAAAAAGCAAAGCAAGAAAACGAGCGGGTAAAACGACTATGCAGGCGGCTGATTTTTCGTCGCTCTTTTTTTGCGAGCTTTTAAGCGACTAGGCGCCGTCGCTAAATTTTAAAGCTCCGAATTTACAAAGAAGCGTAAATAGGCTTAAATTTAACGCTGTCTTGCCGCAAATTTAAATTTGAGTTTTCAAAATGCGGGTCTTGGCGAGTAAAATTTCAAATTAAATTTGTAAATTTGACTCCAAATTTGAACGTAAAACGATAAGGCGAAGTATTTTTGCGTTTAGACGAGGCGGATTTAAATTTTACGACGGGAGCTTCCTCGTCGGTGGTGACCGAGTAAAATTTAAATCTAACGACGTATAAACCAAAAAGACAAGCCGCAGCAAGGTAAATTTACAGCCTTACTATCTGCGCTCCAAATCCCCCCTGCCCCACCGGCGCGTCGAAAAACTCCTTCACGCTCGGATGTTCGCGCAAGAAGTTTTTGACCGCGTAGGCGAGCTTACCCGTGCCGATACCGTGATACACCTGCACCTCGTCAAAGCCCATCACTAGGCTATCACTTATAAATTTATCCAGTTTTTGCACCGCTTCGTCGGCGCGCAGGCCGTGTAGATCGAGCGTGACGCTAGCATTTTGCGGCTTTTGCACGCTTAGATTTATGCCAGATTTTTTCGGCGGAACGGGCGTTTCGCCGCTGATTTTTAGCTGATTTATCGGTACGCGCATGCTCACGTTGTCGGTTTGTATCACGGCGTCATTTTTGCTAAGGCTTACTACGACGCCTTTTATCTTGCCGTATTTTACGCGGTCGCCGACTTTTAGCTCGGGCGGGGCGGAGATTTCTGGCTTTTGCACGGCGCGTTTGGCCTCGTTTGCGCGGTTTAGGGCGCGCTGTTTTTCTTTGGTATCGTCTAGATTTATCGCTCGCCTAGCCTCGTTTATCGCCTTAAAATACTCCCGCTCCAGCCGCGTTATAACCTCGTGCTGCTCGGTCTCGGTTCGCTCTTTTTGCTCTTTTAAATTTTCGATGAGAGAGTCCAGTTTTTGCTCTTTTTTCTCGGCGCTTTCGAGTTTTTCTTTGAGCTGCACCTCTAAATTTAACGTCTTTGTGATGATTTCGTTTAGATTTTCTTTGTCTTCGCCGTAGATTTTTTTCGCCTGCGCGACCAAATTTGCCGCGATGCCGTATCTAGCCGCGGTCTCAAAGG
>CAUQRE010000007.1:0-12051 GCA_963520315.1 uncultured Campylobacter sp.
CCGTGGTTTATGCCGCTTACGACTAGGTCGGGCGACTTTTTATAAAGCGCGTGAAGCGCGAGATAGACGCAATCAGCGGGCGTAGCGTCGTCAAGTTTGTAAAAATCGTCGTCAAGCTTGATGAAACGAAGGGGCCTAGTTAGCGTAAGAGAGTGCGCACAAGCCGATTTTTCGCTGCTTGGGGCTACTATCGTGACGCGCGTGTCCGGTAGTTCGCGCAGCGCGCTAGCTAAAGCGTGCAAGCCGCTAGCCTCGAACCCGTCGTCGTTGGTTATCAAAATTTCTTTCAAATTTATCCTTAAAACATTGCAAGAACTCAAATTTAGCGAGCTTTGCCGAGTAAAATTTAGATTTGGATTTTATCATAGCTTTATTTATTTGAAATTAAATTTTTTATTAGACCCGCAATATTTACTTAAAATTGTAATTTTAAAATTTAATTTATAATTAAGTTATTAAATATATTATATTATATAACAAAGAAAATACGGAGTAAAATAAGTTAAATAATGATAATGCTTATTATAATATTTAAGTAATATAAAACCAATCTTTAAATTTAATTTTTATTACATTAAATTTTAAAACAAACTTTAAGTATTAAGATTATAAAATACGTCCAATAAATAAAGTTAAGTTTTATTTAAATTTATAATGGAGGTTAGAAAGCCCGTCATGGAAAACACGAAGAAAAAAGCATCCATCTGGGTCATTCTTTTGTTGCTATCGTTTGGAGTGGTTATCGGTCACGGACTATACACTTTTTACTATGCCAAGGGATTTTCATACTTTAGTCCGGATCCCGCAGCCTGTAAAAACTGTCACGTGATGAATCAAGTCTACGAAAGCTGGTCAAGAGGCGGACACCAAAACGTTGCTACCTGTAACGACTGCCATTTGCCGCATGATTTTATAGGATATTGGATCATGAAGGCTCAAAGCGGCCTAGGACACGCGTATGCCGTTACTTTTAAAGACAATCCTTACGCATTTACCGCAAACGAAAAAACAAAAAGAGTCGTTCAGGAAAACTGCATGGACTGCCATAAAGAATACGTCTCAAACGTTATCGATCCGCGCGCTATAGGAGCGGCAAAACCGTTTGACAAAAATCTCAAAGAGCATCAAGGCAACTCTAACGAGCCTTTAAGATGTATATCTTGCCACCGCGAAGCGGGACACGCGCATAACTTTTAAAATTTAACAGGAGGATAAAATGAAAAACAAAGTGTTGTATGTAGCTACTTTCTTAGTGGCTGTCGTACTCGGTGCGGCTATGTTCGCGCTTTTTACGGATATCGGCGCTAAAAAAGCCGAAGAAAAGATGTATCCGCTAAAGCACAATAAAGTAAGCGAGCTTGAGCCTGATTTTGAAAAATGGGGCGCAAATTTCCCAAATCAGCTTGATGCTTACAAAAAAATGGAGCATAAAAGCGACGCAAATCCAAAAGGAAGCGAATTTATAGAAACGGCTTTCGGCGGAGATTTACCTTATAGTAAGATTATTCGCTGGCCTGCGGCTACGGTGTTTTGGAACGGCTATGCATTCGGCGTAGATTACAGCAAACCTAGAACTCACTACTACTCTCAGATAGATCAGATCGAAACCAAAAGAAACGATAAAGAGTATCTAAACGCTCACGGGCTTCCTGCATTTAAGGGTCAGCCAGGATATTGCGTCAATTGCCACACCGGATATTTAACCGCGCTTCAAGTTGATGGCGATTATAACCTAACTGCCGATCCTACGTCTGCTGCGACTAAGCCTATGCCGTTTTTCGATGTAATGCCTAAAGAGGAAGGCGAAAAGAGAAAAGCCGCGTGGACGAAGATGAACTCTATCCCGTATTTCGACGTTATGAAAAAAATCGCGGCTAAACACGGCGAGAGTATCCACGGGTCGCATCTAGGCAGCACCTGTGCAGACTGCCACTCGCCAGATGATATGAGTCTAAGAGTTACAAGACCCGCATTCGTAAACGCAATGTTCGCTAGAGGCTACCAAGCCGACGCAAAAAGCGGTATAAAGGCCACCAGACAAGAGATGAGAAGCTACGTTTGTATGCAGTGCCACGTAGAATACTATCCTGCAGGCAAAGAATCCGTTTTAACCTTCCCTTGGAATTTCTGGAAGAAAGACGAGCCGTTTAAGATCGAGAATTTCGACCAATACTATGACGATCAGTTAGCCAAAGAGGACGGATTTAAATTTGACTACATCCACAAAGATACCGGCGCTAAAATCATCAAGATGCAGCACTCAGAGGCCGAGCTAAGCTCGACCGGCATCCACGGAAGAAGCGGCGTAACGTGCGCAGACTGCCACATGCCGTATAAACGCGAAGGCGCTCAAAAGATCACTGAGCACGAAATTTTAACTCCTCTAGCCAATATAAATGCGGCTTGCAAAACTTGCCACCCGCAAAGCGAGCAGGTATTAAAAGATAGAATCGCGTTCGTTCAAAATCGCCACGCTTACGAGCTAAGAAACTGCGAAAACGCGCTACTTTCTTTGATCCAAGACATAAAAACGGCTAGAGCTGAGCTAGCTAAGCACGAGAAATTTGCTTCGATCGCCGATGAAAAAGAGAGAAAAGAAGCTATCAGTAAGGCTCTTGAAAAGACTCTTTACTTGCACCGCAAAACTCACATCCGCTGGGACTTCGCATTTAGCGAAAACAGCTACGGCTTCCACGGAGACGAAGAGTCGGCTAGGATCCTAGGTCAATGTAAAGAATTTGCTCGCCAAGGACAAACCGAGCTAGTTAACGAGCTTGCGCCTTACGGCATCAGCATCAAGCTAACTCAAGAGG
This sequence comes from uncultured Campylobacter sp., assembly GCA_963520315.1. Lineage (GTDB taxonomy): Bacteria > Campylobacterota > Campylobacteria > Campylobacterales > Campylobacteraceae > Campylobacter_A. Next base: position 2,814 of record CAUQRE010000007.1, read on the forward strand.
CTACTCCGGTTCCTGCGCCTGCTTCTTTAGGACATAAATATCCTATCGGCGTAGCGCCTACCGAAGCTATGAAAAAAGCCGACGAAGACGTTAAGAACCTAAATTTTAAATAAACCCCAAAACCCAAGGCCTACGGGCTTTGGGTTTTTTAAATTTACGCATTTACCTTTCAAATTTCAAAATCCGAATTTTTCTTATAAATTTAAATTTTATTGTTTATTTAGCCGTTTTTGGCGATAATTCCCGTTAAATTTAAAGGGTAAAATATGCTTAAAAAATTTATTTTTGCTGCGTTTGCGGCGAGCCTGGTTTTTGGCGCGCAAGAACTTGCGATAAAGACAAAGCCTTCGTCAAATTCGCCGTCGAATTTAGAGACGAATCTGGAAGGAAGGGACGAATCGCAAGAACGCGTAGATGAATGTATGCAAAAAGATAGCTCCATCGCCGGTATGGTAGGGTGTATAAATGCCGAATTCGCCGTTCAAGATAAAATTTTAAACGAAAACTATAAAAAGGCCATGAGCGTACTAAACGACGAAAATAAAAAAATCCTAAAAGATATACAGCGTAAATGGGTTGCCTACAAGGAGGCCAAATGCGCTTTTTATCCTCCGCAAGGAACGATTCACCGTCTAGACGCGACCGATTGCTATTTGCAGATGACTAAAGAGCGCGCGGCTGAGCTTGCGTACGTAGCTAGCGAATTTGAGGGCAATCAGTGAAGCTACTCGTCTCTTGTTTAGAGGCTTCTGCAAATTTGCACTTCGAGCAGGTTTTAGAGCACCTGCCAAAGTGCGAGTTAAAGGGTATTTTTGACGAGAAATTGGGCGAACCTTTTATGCAAAGCTCTGAGTTTTCCGCGATGGGCTTCGTGGAGGTTTTGCCACTTTATTTTAAGGCAAAACGTGCGGTAAAAGAGATGACTCGCCTAGCTGAGCATTGCGACGCCGTGCTGCTCATCGATAGTCCCGCCTTTAACCTGCCGCTAGCTAAGGCGATCAAAGAAGCAGGCATCAAAACGCCCGTGACCTACTACATCTTGCCGCAGGTGTGGGCGTGGAAGGCCGGACGCGTGGCGAAGGTCGAGGCATACTGCGATCATTTGGCTTCGATTTTGCCGTTTGACGGGATGTACTACAACCGATCGCGCTACGTCGGACATCCGCTACTTGACGAGCTTCGAGTACGAAAAAACGAGCTTTTGCAAAGCGGCAAGATCGCTTTTATGCCTGGATCCCGCCGCGCCGAAATTTCGCGCTTGATGCCGATTTTTCGCGAGGTAGCAAGCCGTATAAAAGACAAAGAAAAACTGCTCGTCGTGCCGCCTTTTTTAGCAAACGAAATGCAAATTTACGGCGACGTTAGCGATTTTAGCGCGGTTACGGACGCGCCGCGCGCGCTTTTGCAAAGCGAGTTTGCCTTCATCTGCTCAGGCACCGCGACACTGCAGGCCGCGCTCGTGGGCACGCCGTTTGTTCTAGCTTACAAGGCAAAGGCAATCGATATAATGATCGCGCGGATGTTTGTGAAGCTGCGCCATATCGGGCTTGCAAATATAATGTTTGATTTTATGGGCGAAGAGTCGCTGCACGAGGAGCTGCTACAAGAGGAAGTAACGCCTAGTAATCTCATAAAAGCCTACGAGAGCTGCGATAAAAAGAAATTTATCGCTGGCTGCGAAAGGCTACGAAGATACCTAAAACACGGCTCTGCGGCAAACGTGGCGCAAATTTTAACGACTAAAAAGGATAAAAAATGACCGAACCTATGACGCTTTTCGGGTATGAAAAAATCACGAACGAACTAAAAAACCTAAAGACGGTCGAAAGGCCCAATATCGTCGAAGAAATCGACATCGCGCGCAGTCACGGCGACCTAAAAGAAAACGCCGAATACCACGCCGCGCGCGAAAAGCAGGCGTTTATCGAGAGCCGTATAGCCGAGCTTAGCGACATAGTAAGCCGCGCTAAGGTAATCGACCCCGCAGAGTACGAGCACGATAAAGTAAAATTCGGCTCCACGGTCGTCATCATGGACGTAGAAACCGAGCTAGAAAAGACCTACACGCTAGTGGGTACGCCTGAGAGCAACCTAGAGCGCGGTCTCATCTCTATAAACTCGCCTCTAGCCAAACAGCTAATCGGCAAGAGCGAGGGCGACGAGGTCGCGCTAAATTTACCAAACGGCAGAAGCGACGTAGAAATAGTATCGGTTAGCTACAAGCCGATAAAATTTGAGGACTGATGAGAGAGTTTGCGGGAGCGGTTAGTCTCAAATTTATTCGCGGGGCAGGTAGTTTTGCGGCTGTTTTTGGGTTAAACAAAAAACCCATAAACGCGGCAAATACCGCCAAACTTGCGGTTAAATTTACGCTACCGGGGGTAGCGAGGAAATTTGCTTTGATGCAGATTTTACCGCCTTTAAATTTGACGGCAGGTTTTAAAATTTCAAGTTTGCCAAGCGCTAAATTTTTAAAAATCGCTTTAGCAAAATTTGCCTTGCTAAGTTCGCGCGACTTTAGGCTTGCGGCTGCGAATTTAACGCTTAAAAAAGCAAAATTTTATGCCTGAGCCGATTGTTATAAAAGAGGGAGCGATATTTATCGCCGACTCGCACGAAAACGAAAATCGTAAAAATTTCCTACGCTTTTTATACGCGTTAAAAAGCGGCGAGATAAAGACGCCGCAGCTGTTTTTGATGGGCGATATGTTTGATTTTTTAGCCGCGCAGTGCGAGTTTTTCGTCAAATTTTACGAGCCTTATATCGACGTCATAAACGAGATAAGCAAAAAAACGGAAATTTATTATTTTGAGGGAAATCACGATTTTAATCTCGTCCCGCTTTTTAAAAACGTCAAAACCTATCCTATCGGCACCCAGCCGGTTAAATTTGCTTCAAAGTGCCAAGAATGCGTTTTTATCGCGCACGGAGATATATTTTTGCCTTTGGTTCCAAAATACGCTTTGAGATTTTTACGCGTCAAAATTTTTTTAAAGACGATGAATTTTTTTGATAAATTTTTAAATTTCAGACTCTCGAAACGAATTTTAAATAAGCTTAAACAAAAAATTTTAGACTACAAAATCCCTAATTTTAAAGAGCTAGCCGAAGCTAAAGTATATCGGTATAACGGTATTTGTAAGGCTGATATCGTCATCGAAGGGCACTATCATCAAGGAGATATTTTTGAGCTTGGTTCTCAAAAATATGTAAACGTGCCGTCTTTTGCATGCGAGCAAAGCTATTTTATAGTAGAATATGCGCCAAATATCAAGTTTGCTCGAAAGAGCGTAAAGGTTTAAAATGCTTAACAACGGTGAACTAAAAACCGGTTCAAACGAGATGGAGCTTGTTGATTTTCGTATCTTTAAACAATCAGGCGACAAGGTATATGAGGGCATATACGGCGTCAATGTCGCAAAGGTGCGCGAAATCATCAAGATGCCGAATTTAACCGAACTTCCCGGAGTACCCGAGTATATTGAGGGGATTTTTGATTTACGCGGGGTCGTGATACCCGTGATAAATTTAGCCAAATGGATGCAGATAAATGAGCCCAAAGACGCGGCGATCAAGCCTCGCGTCATCATCGCCGAATTTAGCGAAATTTTGATAGGTTTTATCGTCCATGAGGCAAAACGCATTAGGCGTATAAGCTGGGCGGATATCGAGGCGGCGACCTTTGCTTCAAATGCAGGGACGCTAGATAAAGGTAAAATAACGGGCGTAACTCGTATCGAAAATGACGAGGTTTTGCTAATACTCGATCTTGAAAGCGTAGTAGAAGAGCTTGGCATCTATAGTCCAAAAATAGAAGTCGAAATCGATCAAAGCAAGCTTTTAAGCGGTCTGGCGCTAGTGCTAGATGATAGCTCGACGGCTAGAAAGCTCGTAAAAGACACGCTAGAAAAAATGGGGCTAAAAGTGGTAGAGGCAAAAGACGGCGTAGAGGGGCTTGCTAGGATGGAGGATCTTTACGAGATGTACGGCGATAAGCTAAGCAATTTTTTAAGGGTTATATTAAGCGATATAGAGATGCCGCAGATGGATGGATATCGCTTTGCCTCTACGATAAAAGACGATCCTAGGTACGCGGGAATTCCTATTATATTTAACTCGTCTTTAAGTAACGACTATAGCGAAGCTCAAAGTAGGGAAGCGGGAGCTGCGGCGTATCTGACTAAATTTGATGCGACGCTATTTTATAACGAGGTGCTTCGAGTAATCGAGGCGCACAAGAAATAAGGGGGAAATCATGGACGATATGAAAGAAATAATGGAAGACTTCCTAGTCGAAGCCTTCGAACTAGTAGAGCAAATAGACCATGACCTCATAGAACTTGAGTCAAATCCCGAGGATTTAGAGCTTTTAAATAGAATTTTCCGTGTCGCGCATACGGTTAAAGGATCATCGAGCTTTTTAAATTTCGACATCCTTACTAAGCTCACCCACCACATGGAGGACGTACTAAACAAAGCCCGCCGCGACGAGCTAAAAATAACTCCGGACATAATGGACGTGGTGCTAGAGTCCGTGGATATGATGAAAGGACTGCTGCACGGCATCAGAGATAGCGGTAACGATACGGACGTAGGCATTGATATAGAAGATATCTGCAAAAGACTAACCGCGATATCTGAAGGCGAAGCTCCGAGCGCTGCTGCTAGCAATCCGGCTCCAGTAGAGCCCGAGCCGGTAGTGGAGGCGCCAAAAGAGCCCGAACCCGAACCCGTTAGCGATGAAAATTTGTCAAATTTAAGCGATGATGAGGTAGAAGCCGAGATAGAAAGGTTGCTAAAAATAAGAAAAGCCGAGGATCAAGCAAGGCGCGCTCAAAAAGCAACCGGAGGCGAAGCGCCAAAGCCAGCCGCACCGGCCGCACCGCAAGCTGCCGCTCCTTCAAATTCGGCTCCTGCTCCAAAACCCGCTCCCGCAAAACCCGCCGATAAAAAAGAGGAGAAAAAGGTTCCCGCAACCGGAGGCGGAGGAAGTACGGACGAGCAGACTATACGCGTCGAAGTTAAGCGCCTAGATCACTTGATGAACCTTATCGGCGAGCTGGTTCTCGGCAAAAACAGATTGCTTAAAATTTACGACGACGTCGAGGAGAGATATGAGGGCGAGAAATTCCTTGAGGAGCTAAATCAAGTCGTATCTAGCCTAAGCCTGGTAACTACCGACATACAGCTAGCCGTTATGAAAACGAGGATGCTGCCTATCGCGAAGGTGTTTAATAAATTTCCTCGCATGATCCGCGATCTAAGCCGCGAGCTAAATAAGCAAATCGACCTTGAGATCACGGGCGAAGAAACGGAGCTGGATAAATCTATCGTCGAGCAAATCGGCGATCCTCTCGTTCATATGATAAGAAACTCGTGCGACCACGGTATCGAAGACGGCGCGACCAGACTAGCCGCGGGAAAACCGGAAAAAGGCACCATACAGCTAAAAGCCTATAATGAAGGCAATCATATCGTAGTCGAGATCACCGACGACGGCAAAGGGCTAGACGCCGAGATGCTAAAGGCTAGATCGGTCGAAAAAGGTATTATCACCGAGCGCGAGGCTGATGCGATGAGCGATAAAGAGGCGTTTGGGCTTATATTTAAGCCTGGATTTTCGACTGCGGCGAAGGTAACTAACGTAAGCGGCCGCGGTGTGGGAATGGACGTCGTAAAGACCAATATCGAAAAGCTAAACGGCATAATCGATATCGAAAGCGAAGTGGGCAAGGGTACGACGATGAAGCTAAAAATTCCGCTCACGCTAGCCATTATCCAGTCGCTTTTAGTAGGCGCGCAGGAGGAATTTTTCGCTATCCCTCTAGCAAGCGTCTTAGAGACTGTGCGAGTGCCTATCGACGATATCTACACGATCGATGGCAAAAACGTGCTTAGACTACGCGACGAAGTACTTTCGCTGGTTAAGCTATCAGACATCTTCGGCGTCAAGCAGGTCTTTGACGGCGGAGATCAGACCTATGTGGTCGTTATCGGCGTAGCGGAGGCAAAGCTAGGCATCATCGTAGATAGTCTCGTAGGACAAGAAGAGATCGTAATTAAATCAATGGGCGATTATCTACAAAACATCCCTGGAATAGCAGGCGCTACGATAAGAGGCGACGGCCGGGTAACGCTAATCATAGACGTGGGTATGATGATGGAGATGGCAAAAGATATAAAAGTAGACATAAAAGCCAGCATAGAGGCTTCAAAGAGCGTAAAAGAAAAACCGAGCGATTATAAGGTGCTAATCGTAGACGACTCGAAGATGGATAGAACGATCATGCAAAAATCGCTTGCGCCTCTTGGCGTAACGGTGATAGAGGCTACTAACGGCGTAGAGGCTCTAGCTATCGTAAAATCGGGCGAACACGCTCTTGATGCGATGCTAATAGATATCGAGATGCCGAGGATGGACGGCTATACGCTAGCGGGCGAAATTAGAAAGTATTCAAAATATAGAAATTTGCCGCTAATAGCGGTAACTTCAAGGACGTCAAAGACCGACAGGCTAAGAGGCGTGGAGGTAGGAATGACCGAGTACATCACCAAGCCGTATTCGTCCGAGTATCTTGAAAACGTAGTTAGAAAAAATATCAAACTAATAGGATAGAACATGAACGACAAACTAAATCAGGTTCTAAAAAGACAAAAAAGACAGGTGATGGATCCTAGCGAAAAAGAGCGCGAGGAGATCGTCCAGCTAGTCGGTTTCATCGTAGGCGACGAGGAGTATGCGATACCTATTCTAAATATCCAAGAGATTATTAAACCGATCGAATACACTCGCGTGCCTAGCGTGCCGGAGTATGTTTTGGGCGTGTTTAACCTGCGCGGTAGCGTCATTCCGCTAATCGACTTGAGAAAGAAATTTTCTCTAAACGCCACAAAACCGAGCCCAAGCACGAGGTATATCGTGATGAAAGAGGGCGATAACGTCGCGGGATTTGTGATCGACAGGCTAACGGAAGCCATCAGGATACAGCAAAACAGGATCGATCCGCCGCCTGAAACGCTTTTAAAAGACAAAGGCATGATTTACGGTATCGGCAAAAGAGACAATAATATCCTTACGATTTTAAAAGTCGAAGCACTGCTAAAACGCGATTTTTAGGGCTAAATTTGATAAAGCTTTGCGTATTTGATTTTGACTCGACCCTGATGGACGGCGAGACAATAGATTTTTTAGCCGCGGCAAACGGCGTCGGAGACGAAGTTAGCGAGATAACGGCAAAGGCGATGGTGGGCAAGCTTGATTTTTTCGAGAGCTTGACGCGCCGCGTATCGCTTTTAAAGGGGCTTAAGCTTGCTAAAGTAGATGAAATTTGCTCAAATTTGCCGCTCATGCCCGGAGCCGCCGAGCTAATAGCGCATCTAAAAAGCAAAGGCGTCAAGGTCGTAGTTTTTAGCGGAGGATTTCACTCGGGCACGGACAGAGCGCAAGAGAAGCTCAAATTTGACGCTAGCTTTGCAAACATCCTGCACCACAAGGACGGTATCCTAACCGGACTTGTGGGCGGCGAGATGATGTTTGGCTTTTCAAAGGGCGCGATGCTTGCAAATTTGCAAAAAATACTCGGTATCTCAAAAGAGCAGACGATGAGCGTGGGCGACGGCGCCAACGACCTATCCATGTTTGAGCATTCAAATTTGAAAATCGCGTTTTGCGCGAAGCAAATTTTAAGGCAAGCGGCAACTTGTTGCGTGGATAAAAAAGATTTGCGCGAGATCATAAATTTGATATAAAAAGGCGAGAAAAATGTTTAATAACGATATAAATTTTTCACTGTGGTGTGACTTTATTGAGCGCGACTTTTTGCAAGACGAGTTTGAAAATTTACTTAAAATCGGCGCTATTAACGGCGTGACCTCAAATCCGTCCATCTTTAAAGCCGCGTTTTTGTCGGACTCCTACAAAGACGTCATCGGCCAAATGGGCAAAAAATATCCAAAGGCGCTTTACGAGGCGCTCGCGGTGCAAGATATCAAGATAGCCGCGACCAAGCTTTTGAGGCATTACGCAAACGGCGACGACGGGTTTGTTAGCATCGAGGTTGATCCTAGCTTTTGCGATAACGCCGCAGCTACGGTGGACGAGGGCGCTAGGCTGCACGCAGAGATCGGCATGCCAAACGTCATGATCAAAATCCCTGCGACAAAAGCGGGCTTTGAAGCGATGAGCGCTCTAAGCGCGCGCGGTATCGCGGTAAATGCGACGCTGATTTTCTCGCCGGAGCAAGCCGTGGCGTGTTTGGATGCTTTTGAAGAGGGTTTGAAGGCTTATGAGAAGAAATTTCCGCTAACGCCGCTGCCAAAAAGCGTGATTAGCATTTTTGTTAGCAGGTTTGATCGCTTGCTAGATGAAAAAATGCGCGAGAACTCGTTACCGACGGGTCAAATCGGCATCATGAACGCGACTAAAATTTATAAAATCATAGAAAACAAAAACCTGCCGACGACGCGCGCGCTATTTGCTAGTACGGGCGTAAAGGGCGATGAGCTGGTAAAAGATTATTATGTAAAAGAGCTAATGTATCAAAATGCGGTAAATACGGCTCCGCTTGATACTATCAAAGCCTTTATTGCGGGCAAAAACGAACCTAAAACCGCCGTTAGCGACGACAGTATAGAGAAATTTTTTGGCGTAGTAAAAAGAGCCGACATAGACATGGAGAAGGTTTATAAAGACTTGCTAAACGACGGCTTAAAGCAGTTTGTGACGGCATTTGAAGATATAATGAAAGCACTAAAATAACTAGGAAGCAGCCATGAAGCCTTTAAGATTTACCTCCGTGAACGAAGAGGACGTCAAGGACTACGAGCCTATCGGTTCTAGCATTAAATTTGATAGCCAGGATGATGCCCTAGAGCGCATTATCAAGCTAAAAGCAAAGGTTTTAAGAAGCGATATAGAACATCACAGAAACAAAAATAAAGAAAACTCGCACGAGGATGAGCAAGAGGTAGTGCCGCTAAAAGCGGACGACGCCGTGTGCGAAGAGGTTGTGCTGCAACCGAAGCCTAAATTTGAAGAGATCGGCAGGTTTGATGATTTGCCAAAGCTAAAGCCAATTGACGACGAGTTTGCAAAAGACGAGGAGCAAGAAGAGCCGGTTAAGATCGATAAATTTGACGCGTTTAGCGCGCCTGCCGAGCTAGAATCAAAAAGGCAAGAGCTAAACGAAAATTTACAAGCTATCAATGAGGCTTTGAATGAAATAGACGCGCTAGATG
>CAUQRE010000008.1:0-11639 GCA_963520315.1 uncultured Campylobacter sp.
GTACTGTTCTCTCATAATTATCATATTTTAATTCTTTATATTTTTATTTTTTTGTAGAAAGTAAATCAATTAAATTTAAAATATTGTCATTAGATAACGAAATTTCCTTGAGTTCCTTAATAAAATTGTCGCAATCTTTAATAGCTCTATTTTTATCTTCAATTAATCTCTCAAAGCTTTTCATATTTCAAAACCTTTTTTATTTAAAACGTCTTTAAATTTAAAAATTTAACTATGCAAGCACATTTGCGATTTCGCTCCAGCCCAAATTCTCGGCAAAATCAGCCGCAGTTTTGCCGCTTTTCGTACGTAAGTTTTTATCCGCGCCGTTTACCAGCAGTACGTTTATGAGCGCTAGATTGCCCGCGAGCGCCTCGTGGTGCAGCTGCGTAAATCCGAGCTCATCGGCGTCCGCGACGATACTTGGGTTTTCTTTTACGTATTGCTCGAACTGCTCGCGCATATTTTCGCTCATCGGATGCTCGGCTAAATTTTCCGGATGCTCTTTTTGCTCATAAACCACCAAAATATCGTTAAAATCGCCAAAATCAAGCCCCCACGCCTTATCGTGCTCTTTTAGTTCGGCCTTTTGCATGCGCGAGCGCATCGCCTGCACGCTAAATCCGCCGTACGCGCGTCCGCCCACTGCAAACATCCAGTCGCTCATCTCGTCTATTTTTGCATTCACGCGGTCGCCGTTTTTTACGTTTTGCACGGCGTCAGGCTCGTTTACGAGCGTGCCAGAGATAGTCTCGCCGTCAAAATCCACGTCGTTTATCCACATGTGCTCGCCCACTTCCTCGCCATCCACGACGTCTAAGAAGCAAATTTTAACCATCGCAAAATCAAGCCCTGGCACGACCCTGTGGCGCTCCCAGTAAAGCTCGCGCCAAAAATACCTAAAACTCTCGCGCGCCTGCTCGAATGCGCGCTGCATATAGTCCTCTTCGTTACTTGCGAAATAAATCGGCATTTGCTCGCCAAGATCGACTTGTTTGCCGAAAATTTTCTTAAAAAAGCCCATTTTTTATCCTTATTTATTTTAGATTGAGAGTTAAAATTTCGATACGTTAAATTTGCGGTTTAATTTGACGAACCGTCAAATTTTGAATACGAAAGTCAAGCGACGATTTTGCAAAATTAGGCGAGGCGATTTAAATTTTTGCGACGGGAGTTACCGAGCGGGTAATGACCGGGCGAAAATTTAAATCAACGACGCATAATGAAGCGAAAATGACCGCTATTTTAAGTTTTTAAAACTAATCGGCAACTCCAAATTTAACCCCTTAACAAGCCTTATGCATTCCTGCAGATCGTCGATGCTTTTGCCGCTTACTCGCACCTCTTCGCCGCGGATCGCCGCCGTTACTTTTAGCTTTGCATCCTTGATCGCTTTGGTGATTTTTTTTGCATTTTCGCTATCTAGGGTGTCGTTTAGCTTTAGCGTCGCCTTGATATTTCCGCCTCTCGCGCTCTCGCGTTTGCTTTCAGTCACGGCCACGGGCGGGATGTTTCGCTTGATGAGCTTTGAGATCACGATGTCCTTTAGCGCGTCGATTTTGTTATCGCTAGAGCTAAGAAGCGTGATGATTTTTTCCTTTTCGTTTAACTCCACCTCGGCCGCAAGCCCCTTAAAATCATATCTCGCCGCGATCTCTTTTTTTGTCGTTTCTAGCGCGTTTTTGACCTCCATCATATCGACCGCCGCGCTTATATCAAAACTATGCTCAGTTGCCATTTTTATCCTTTCAAAAATTCTTTTATATTTTCCGCGATCATCGCCACGAGACGCTCTCTAGCCTCAAAGCTCGCCCACGCCACGTGCGGAGTGAGTATCAAATTTTCCTTGTTTTTGATATTTAGTAGCGGATGATCTGCGCGCATAGGCTCGGTCTCCAGCACATCCGAGGCAAATCGCAAATTTCGCCCGTCTATCGCGCGGGCTACGGCGTTTTCGTCCACGATACCGCCGCGTCCGAAGTTCATCAAAATCGCGCCCTCTTTCATCAAATTTAACTCCCGCTCGCCGATCAAATTTCGCGTTTTTTCATTTAGCGGAGCATGGATGCTCACGATGTCGCAGCCGATTAGAAGCTCGCCCAAATTTAGCCTTTTAAACTCGGCGTTTGCGTTTGCGCCGCTAGTGGAGTAGTAGCTCACTCTCGCGCCAAATGCCGCCGCGATGCACACCACGCCTCTGCCGATCTCGCCAAGGCCGATGACGCCAAAGCTCTTGCCCGCTATCTCGCCGATACTGCGGTCTAGATTCGTAAAAATTTCGCTCTTCGCCCACTCGCCGCTTTGCGCGTAGTTATCGTAAAATTTGATGCGATTTGTAAGCGCAAAAAGGCAAGCAAACGTATGCTGCACGACGCTAGCGGTGGAATACCCGGCGACGTTTTTTACCGCGATGCCTTTTGCTGCGGCGTAGGCGAGATCGACGTTGTTCATACCCGTCGCGCTGATGCAGATTAGCTTTAAATTTGATGCGTCCATCGTCTCTTTGTCGATCACGACTTTGTTCGTGATGACGACGTCCGCGCCCTTTAGCCGCTCTATACGCTCGGCCGCCGCGGTCGTCTCAAAGCTAACAAACTCGCCAAACTGCTCAAAAACGTCCAAATTTACGTCGCTTCCAAGCGTCGCGGCATCGAGGCAGACTATTTTCATTTTGCGTCCTCATTTGATAAAGTGCCCCACGAATTTGGAGTAGTTATCTAAAATTTCGCCGCCTCTGCGGTAGCCCAGCGCGCACGCTTCGTAGGCGAAAAATACGCCCGCTTGGTAGCTATTGTTGGCGGCGTCTTTGTTAAATTCGTAAAATTCCTGATAGATCGCGCGGTTTGCTCCGTAGTCGCCGCCGTTTTGCAAGCTAATGCTGCCGTCGGCCTCGATCACGCTCACGTTTGCGCCCTCTCGTCCGAAAACCGGCTTTTTCACGCATTTTTTACCAGCGATCGGCTTGTCGCTAGCTTGGAGCAAGAGTGGGTGATTCGGATATAAATCCCATAGAATTTTTAAGATGCCTTTACTTTGAAAAAGCAGCGTGTATGCGGGATTTAGGATGATGGCTTTTTGATTTTGGACGATGTTTTTTAGGATGATGGCTAGCTCGCCTTCCTCTACGGCGATGTCCTCCCACGGCACGAGCTTAAACCAGTACTCGTAGTTTTCGCCGTTAAAAAACACGCCCTCCTCGTCGTTAAATACGACCTCGTGGACGTAGGCAAACGCCGTGTGAAAGCCCGCCTCCTCGGCGATATACTGCAGTAGCTTCACGGTCTGCTCATCCTCGCTACTGCCCGCAACCGAGCTAAATAAAATTTTCCAACCCTCGTAGTGCTCGTTAAAACTCTCGGTCTCCTCATCTAGCGTCACCAGGCGCCTAAAATTTTGCTTTAGGGCGTCATAAAGGTCGTTAAACTGCGCGCTCTCGTCCATGCGGTTAAACTTAAGCGCCGCCCACTGGATGATCGCCGTCTCAAACACGGCCGTCGGGGTGTCGGCGTTAAATTCGATGAGTTTTATCGGCTTGCCGTCTAGACCGCCTGCAAGGTCAAATCTACCGTAAAGATGCCAATGCACGTCGTTTTCCCAACTTTCGCGCACTAGATCTACGAGATTAAACGGGATGCCGACCTCGTGGTAGAGGTTGTTGTCGATGACGTGCTGGGCGGCTGCGACGAACATATCGTATAGCTCGTTTGCGGCGTTGTAGTAGGCCTCGGCCTGCGCCTCGCTAACCTCGACTAGCTCGTCTGCTACGTAGTCGCTGCCGTCTGGGTCGGTGTGCCACGTAAAGCCGATCTCGCCTAAAAATTCGCTATTTAGCGGTTCGATTTTTTTTAAATTTATCATTTTATCCTCCGAAACTTGAGCTTGAACTTGAGCTTGATCCGCCGAAAAATCCGCTCTTTCCGCCGCTTGGTTTACTTGCCGAGCTCGTGGCCTTGGCTTTGTTAAAGCTATCTACGCTCCTTGAATACGCACTCGGGTTTTTATACGCGCTTTGGCGCTGCGACTGATAGCCGGGATTGTTAAAGAGCTTGTTGCCGATCCAGCTACCTATGATCGCGCCCGCAGCCGAGGCTAGAAGCGTCTCGCCAAGGCTCATACCGCCGCTTGAAAGTTGCGCGTTTTGAGCGTTCGGGTTGGTCAAATTTGACGTTCCGGCGTCGATTTTGGCGTTTTCCTCGGCGATTAGCTTATCCATCTCCTCTTTGCTTAGCACGCGCTCGGTGCCGTTTATGTCCTTTAGCACGACGCGCGTTTCGCTGCTTGGATACTCCTCTAGGACTTTATATTTGCCAGGCGCGGTTTCTTCGATGATGACGAAAGCTCCCGTTTTTTGCGCCGCTTCTTTTAGCGCGCTACCGTCATTACCGTTTGCTCCCCCGTTATCGCTGCCGCATCCTGCCAGCCCGGCCGCTACCACCGCGCCAAAGCCGCCCACAGCGGCGTAGCTGGCTACTTTTTTGATATGTTTAAAAACTCTCATTTTTTATCTAGCTCCTTTGAAATTTTCTTGCTTTTTACCATTATCACGCCTTTTTTAAATTTGATAAATTTTGATTTTCCGATGTTTTTTATGATTTTATTTTGCGTTTTTTTAAGGCTCTTGCCGCTTAAATTTCGCGATTTTAAAAACTCGGCTAGGCTCGTCCATTTGCCCTCGTTTTCAGGCTCGCTCTCGACGAATTCGACGTCGATCGGAGCTGCGTATTCGCCGTTTTGACGAGCTAGCAGCGGACGCTCGAGTAGATTTAAAAAATTTCTAATTTTCTCGTCGCGCTCGCGGTAAATTTGAGCGATTTCGGTTTTATTATTTAGCAAAATTTGCTCTTTTTCGCGAAAAAGCCTATCTTTATCGGCTTGCAAATTTTGATTTTGTTCTTTTAGTTCGCTAATTTGCGAGAGTAGAAATTCATTCACGTCAAATTCGCCCGTCTTTGATTTTTTAGATTTCGCGCTTTTGGCTGATTTTTCGGTAGATGTTTTTGGCGGCTGATTTGGCACTAAATTTGCCGCAGTACCGGGCTCGTATCCGTCCAAAACCACGTATTTTACGCCGTCTTTTTCAAAGGTCTTTAGCGTTCCGCGACGAATGCGGTTGTAGACGGCTTCTTTGGTTACGCCTAAGATTTCCGCGGCCTCGCTCACGGGCACTTTGGACATATTTTTCCTTTGATCGTTAAATTTGGCGTAGATTATGGCAAATTTTGGCTTTGATGCGAGTTAAACGGGAGTTTAAAAAAGAAAAGGCCGCCGAAGCGACCCTTTTGGTTAGAGCTTTGACTCGTAGCGTCTAAGCATATATAGACGTTTAAGCATTTTCTTGCGAGCCGCGATTTTTTGTTTTTTGCGGATCTCGGTCATAGGCTCGAAAAAGCGTCTTGCGCGAACTTCAGTCACGACAAGGTTCCTGTCGGTTTGCTTTTTGAACTTTCTGTAAGCTTCGTCAAAAGACTCGTTAGGATGTACCTTAATACCAGGCAACGTCCTCACCACCTTTCAATTAAAATAGACGGCGATTATAGTTTAAATTTGATAAATTTAAGCTTTGCCAGCCATCAAAAATGCGGATTAGAGAAAATATGTAATTAAGGATTTTAATACGCGATTAAGGCATTAATCTTATAATCTCGCTATTTTGCAATTAGGAAAAATAATGACCAAAGAAGAGTATAAAAAATATTTCAAATTTGCCAGCAAACGCTATATCGCCTACATCCTGATAACCTGTACCGCGCTGATTTTACCGTTTATATCTATCGGCGGAAATCAATTTTTTCTTTTAAGCTTTGAGCGCAGCGAGCTGCATCTGTTTTTTGCCAAATTTAACGTCCAAGAGCTGTTTTTGATGCCTTTCGTGCTCATCATTTTTTTTATTTTTATATTTTTTATGACGAATTTGGGCGGCCGCATCTGGTGCGGCTGGAGCTGCCCACAGACGATATTTCGCGTGATTTACCGCGACCTTATACAAACTAAAATTTTAAAGATCCGCAAGAGCGTTTCAAATAAGCAAACGCAGGCCGAAAGCGGCGTCAAAAATGCGCTCGCAGTGGCGATCTGGAGCATTTTAGCCTTTGTCGCGGCAGCGAATTTTCTCTGGTTTTTCGTCCCGCCGCAGGATTTTTTGGCTCAAATTTTAGACCCCGCCGAGCATAAAATTTTACTCGGAGCTTGGATCGTTATCGCGGCGTTTTTGATATTTGACGTAGCATTTTTGGGCGAAAATTTTTGCATTTACGTCTGTCCGTACGCTAGAGTGCAGTCCGTGATGATAGATAACGACAGCATGCAGGTCATATACGACGAGGCGCGCGGCGGTAAAATTTTTGAGGGACAAACCAAACTCTGGAAAAAGCCTCCTGAACCGCAAAACGAGTGCACCGGCTGCGAAGCCTGCGTGAAAATTTGCCCGACGCACATCGACATCAGAAAAGGCATGCAGCTAGAGTGCATAAACTGCCTAGAGTGCGTAGATGCCTGCACAAAAACGATGTCGGGGCTAAATTTGCCTAGTCTAATTAGCTGGACGAGCTCAAATTCGCTAAAAACCAAGCAAAAGGTGCGGTATTTGCGCTTTAAAACTATCGGTTACTGCGCCGCCATCGCTATCGCCGCGACCGCGCTAGCGCTAATGAGCGCCAAAAAAGAAAACATGCTGCTAAACATTAACCGCACGAGCGAGCTATATAAGATAAATAAAAGCGGCGAGATCGAAAACGCTTACGTGTTTTTGTTTGAAAACACCGACGCGCACGCGCATGAGTTTTACTTTGACGTTAGCGCAAACGATGCCGATATCAAAATAAAACGCCCAAAAAGTAACATTGCCTTAAACGCGGGCGAAAAGAAGAAAATCGTAGTCGTATTAACGGCTCCTAAAAATGCCGCTAGACCCGGTAAAAACGCAAATGCAAAGATAACTATACGCGCCTATGCCGCAGACGAAAAAGAGAAAATTAACATCGCAAGGGAGACTATTTTTGCATACCCGAGGGACTAAAAATCATATTTTTATTGTATAATCCTTAAATTATAATTTTAATTTTTTAAAGGTATGCAATGAACGGGAAAATCACGCAAAGAAGCGCCGAAAGAAAAGAAAAATTTATCCAAGCCGGTATGGAAATTTTTCCTCGAAAAAGGCTATGAAAACACGAGTCTAACGGATATAATCAAAAAAAGCGGCGGGTCGCTGGCTAGCGTTTATAAATTTTTTGAAAACAAGGAAGGTCTTTTTCGCGCTATCGTAGAACGCGGATTTGACGACTTTAGAACGCAGATAGACGAGAAAATCGACCTCAGTTTATCGCATAAATTGGAGGATTTTTTAATCAAATTCGCCTCTATATTTTTCGACATAATCTGTGACAAAGAAACGACGCTAATTTCAAGAGTTATGATGAGCGAGGGCGCGAAAAACGACGGTATGCTCGGCAAGGCGTTTTTAGAGCAAATTTTAAGTAAATTCGATAAAGTTTTGATAGATTTTTTCGAGCGCGAAGATATAAAAAAACAGCTAAATCCAGACATCTCGCCTTACGTAGCGGCTAAGGCGTTTGCCGCGGTCGTCAGGGAGCCTTATCATTATAATGCGATTTTGCTAAACGAGGATATAACTCTAAACGAAAAAGAGCGCGAAGAGCACGTAAAAACGAGCATAAACATATTTTTACACGGTATCAAAAAGCACTAAATTTAACAACCTAAATTTGACTTGTTAAGAAAATAAGAGTAAAATCATCTACTTGTTTTGTAACATACATTACAAACGCTAAATTTAAAATAATCTCCAAAACAAAAGGCAAATTTATGAGAAATTTTAAAAATATCTCGGTTTTATTATTAGCATCGCTACTTTTTACGGCATGCTTTGACGGTAATGACAAAAAAGACGCCGCGGCAGCCGGGCAACAACGGCAAATGCCGCCCTCAAAGGTCGACGTATTCGTAGCTAAAAAATCAGACGTACCGATCAGCTTTGACTACACCGCGACCCTAACGAGTCAGCAAGACGTAATCGTATTTCCAAAAGTAAGCGGCACGATAATCAAGCAATTTTTCAAACCCGGCGACAACGTAAAAGCAGGCGACAAGCTGTTTTTGATAGATTCTGAAAAATACCAAGCCAGCTACGACGCGCTTGAGGCTTCTATCGGCGTAGCAAACGCAAATTTGAAAAACGCTCAAACCGAATTTAACAGAATTTCAAATTTGTATAAGAAAAACGCCGTTTCGCAAAAAGAGTACGACGCGGCAGTTTCGGCGCTCGAGATCGCAAACGCAAATTTACTAAGCTCCAAAGCCAGCGCCAAAAGCGCAAAAATAGACCTGGGCTACACAAGCATAATCGCGCCTTTTGACGGCGTTTTAGGCGATAATCTAGTAGACGTGGGCTCGCTAGTCGTAGCAAACACGACCCAGCTAGTGCGCCTAACCAAAATCAACCCGATCGAGGCGCACTTTCATATCTCCGACGTAGATAACCTAAACCGCGTCAAAATGCAAGAAAGCGGTCTATGGGCGCAAACAAACTCGGACGCCGTACTAAAAGTCGGTCAGGGAGAGTTTAACGGCAAGGTAAATTTTATCGATAACGTCGTAAATACGAATATGGGCACAGTTTTAGCCAAGGCTGAATTTAACAACGACGAGGGTAAGCTACTACCGGGCATGTTCGGCCACGTGACGATGGGCGGATTTTACCAAAAAGATGGCTTTAAAATCCCTCAAGCAGCGCTCCAGCAAACCGACGTCAAGACCTACGTACTAGTCGTAGAGGACGGTAAAGTAGCCTCCAAGGACGTAAAAATCACCTACCAAACCAAAGACGCCGCAGTCGTTAGCGAGGGACTAAACGAAGGCGATAAGATTATCTTAAACAACTTCCTAAAAATCGGCGTAGGCGCGCCCGTCGAGATAGATAAGGACTTAACCGAAAGCTTTGGTAAAGGCGCAAATTTAGAGCCTAAAAACGAGCAAGAAAAGGCTAAGTGATGTTTTCTAAATTTTTTATCGACCGCCCGATATTTGCCACCGTCGTATCTATCATCATAGTTATCGCGGGCGCGATGGCGATAAAGGGGCTTCCCATCGAGGAGTATCCAAAACTAACTCCGCCTCAAATTTCAGTTAGCGCCATCTACACGGGCGCTGATGCCCAAACTATCGCCGACTCCGTAGCTAGCGCGATCGAGGATCAGATAAACGGCGTAGAAAATATGCTCTACATGCAAAGCACTTCAAGCTCGAGCGGCTCGCTAAATATCAACGTTTATTTTAAAATCGGCACCTCAGCCAAACAAGCCACGATCGACGTAAACAACCGCGTCCAAGCCGCGCTCTCAAGGCTACCTCAAGAGGTGCAAAACATGGGCGTAACCGTGCGCGAACGTAGCAGTTCGATCCTAGAGGCTATAGGCTTTACTAGTCCGAAAATGAACTCCATCGAGATGTATAACTACGTAAATTTAAACATAGCAGACGAGATCAAAAGGGTTAACGGCGTAGGCGATACCGTGCTAATCGGTACCAAAGAGTACTCGATACGAATTTGGCTAAAGCCCGATTTGCTCGCTTACTACAAGCTAACTCCTAGCGACGTAATCGCCCAAGTAAAAATCCAAAATAGCCAATACGCCGCCGGTAAGATAGGCGAGCAGCCGTCAGACGGCGATAATCCTTACGTTTATTCCGTTCGCACGGGCGGACGACTCAAAAATGCCGCACAGTTTGGCGATATAATCATCAAAAGCGCGGACGGCGCGACGCTAAAGCTAAAAGACGTAGCGACAGTGGAGTTAGGAGCGGCTAACTACGCCAACGACGCGATGCTAAACGGTAAAGACTCTATACCGCTTCTAATCTTTATGCAAAACGACGCTAACGCCCTAGCCACGGCACAAGCAGTAAACGCAAAGCTAGACGAGCTAAGTAAAAATTTTCCCGAGGGATTTACGCACACGATCGCGTATAATCCGACCGAATTTATCGAAGTCTCTATCCATGAGGTCGTAAAAACCTTTATCGAGGCGATGATCTTAGTTCTCATCGTTATGTATATGTTTTTAAAGAGCTTCCGCGCTACCGTCATCCCGATGCTAGCCGTTCCCGTGTCCATCATCGGCACCTTTGGCGGACTGTACGCGATGGGATTTAGTATAAATTTAATCACTCTTTTTGCGCTTATCCTTGCTATCGGTATCGTCGTGGACGACGCCATCATCGTTATCGAAAACGTGGAGAGAATTTTACACGAGGAAAAAGACATCACCGTCAAAGAAGCGACATATAAAGCAATGGAGGAGGTACAAACCCCGGTCATCTCGATCGTGCTTGTTTTATCGGCCGTTTTCGTTCCTGTCTCTTTTATGGAGGGTTTTGTCGGCGTGATCCAGCGCCAGTTTGCACTCACTCTGGTTACTTCGGTTTGTATTTCGGGCTTTGTCGCACTTACGCTTACTCCGGCACTTTGCGGCGTTATGATAAAAAAACAAGAGAGTAAGCCGTTTTGGTTCGTGCAGAAATTTAACGACTTTTTCGACTGGAGTACGAAAATTTTTACCGCGGGCGTTGCAAAAGTGCTTCGTCACGTGATAATCAGCCTTATTTTGATAGGCGTCATGGGTTTTGCGACTTACGAGCTGTTTAAAAAAGTTCCTAGCGGCCTCGTACCGTCCGAAGATAAGGGCGCGTTAATGGTTATCACTTCGTTACCGCCGTCAAGCAATATGCTAAAAACCAAAGAAGAGGTAAAAACTATCAGCAACATGATTCTAAGCAATCCAAACGTCGAATTTACGATGGGGTTTGCCGGATACGATATGATCGCGGGCGCGCTTAGAGAAAACTCGGCCATCAGCTTCGTCAAGCTAAAAGACTGGAGCCAGAGAAAAACGCCGGATAGTCAAGCAGACGCGCTAACCGGCCCCTTTAACGGTATGCTTTGGGGCTCGAAGGAGTCGATGAGCTTTGTCGTAAACGTCCCGCCTATCATGGGTCTTTCGATGACGGGCGGCTTTGAGATGTATCTACAAAATAAAAGCGGCAAAAGCTACGCCCAGATCGAAGCCGACGTGAAAAAAGTAGTCGCCGCCGCAAGCGCTCGCCCGGATCTAACCAGCGTACGCTCGACGCTAGAGACTAATTACCGCCAGTTTAAAATCGACGTCGATAGGCAAAAAGCCCAGATGTTTGGCGTGAGCGAGAGCGAAATTTTTAGCGCGATAGGCTCGACTTTCGGCTCTTACTATATCAACGACTTTAGCCTTTTTGGCAAATCCTACCGCGTCTACGCTAGAGGCGAGGACCGCTTTAGAAACAACCCAGAAGACTTGCGTAAAATTTACGTCCGCTCAAAAGGCGGCGAGATGATACCGCTAAACTCCGTCGCAACTCTAACTAGAATTTTGGGTCCCGATATCGTAGATAGATTTAACCTTTTCCCTGCGGCTAAGATCCAAGGCGACCCAAAACCGGGCTACACGTCGGGAGACGCGATAAAAGCGATACAAGAGGTAGTCGAACAAACGCTAAATATGGAAGAATACTCCATCAGCTGGGCGGGCACGGCCTATCAGGAGGTTAGCTCGCAAGGCACGGGCGCGACGGCGTTTATATTCGGTATG
>CAUQRE010000009.1:0-11597 GCA_963520315.1 uncultured Campylobacter sp.
CTCTATTAAACAACGCTACGTAGAGCTGAGCTACTTGCGCTTGAGTTACTGCCATTTAGGGACTCCTTTAATTGTGATTAAATTTAAATATTTTTTATGGATTGGGTGCAATTATAGCATAAAAAACAAAATTTGTTTAAAGGTGGAGTAAAAACTAGTGGAGTTAGGTTAGATTACTAAGACTATAATGTAAAATAGCAAAATTTAAGACTAAATCAAAAGAGAAAAATCTCCCGAGATAAGTCGGGAGATGAATATAGCGAAAATAATATTAGTTGATATTCAATGTTCCTTGAGTGGTATCATATGTAGCTATGATATCATCCGCTCTGACGCCAGCTAGCTTTACAAGGTGGTCATCAGTAGTTAGCGCATTAGAACTAGTAGCAGCATTATGAACTACATAGGTGTCGTTGCCGTAAGTGAAGTAATATACCTTACCGGCTTCATCGTGCGTGGATAAGACAGCATTAATAGCTTCTTTAAGAGTAGTTTTGTCTCTTACTACGCTATCAGCTATTTTTTGGATACCACTAACCGATCCAAATTTAATCTTATCATCGCTAGAAGCGTCGCTAATTACTACATATTTGCTAGCGTCAGCATCGGTCTTTGCATTAGTTACAACGAATTCGTCGCCGCCCGCTCCGCCTTTTACGGTAATGGTTTTACTCGCAGTTAGAGTACCGAATGTAATCTTATCATCGCCTGCGCCGAGATCTATATCTAGATTTCTAATAGTAGTCTCCGAAAGCATATTATCCCGTAAAGTAACGGTATCTTCGCCACCGGTAGCTTTAAGAGAGATCAAATTTTTCGCGTTAAGAGCATCTAAGGTTATAGTACCTTTTTCTACATTTCTAAGACCGCTTAAATCAATGGTTCTTAGGCTATCGCCGGTATTGCTAGTATTTAGAGTGTACTCGTCATATCCGGCTCCAAGATCGCCGCTAACTTTAATATTTTCGACACCGACTATACTATTTGTTTTTGTTATATTGATAGTATCATTTTTTACCGAACCTGTAATGTCTGCTTTAAAATCTCTACCGCCAGCTATTCTTAGATCTATAGGAGCCTCGTTCGTTCCTGTTATGTAAGAAATTTTTAGCTTTATGTCGTTTGCGGTTAACCAAGCTGGACCATTGTCAACAAACGATGTCACTCCAAGGGTTTGACCGAGATCTATATCTATTTTATTTGCAGCTATATTTCCGATAGTTACCTTATGCGCCGTACCGCCTTTTACGATCACACTATCGGTCGCATCGGTATAGTCAAGAGTAGATGATAGTTTCAAGTGCTGAATATTTGCACTGTTGTTTTCGATGTTTAAAGTTCCTGCATTACTAGTATCTATCTCAACTTCACCGCGAGTATCGTTATTTAATGATACGTTGATAGTGCCTTGAGTATTTAGCGTAGCATGTAAGGACTGATAGTTATGAGCCTCTATAGTAGCTTGCAGGTGATCAGCCGTTAAATTTATATCCTGAATAGACGTACTTCTGTGAGCATTATCTGAGGACTGAATACCTGCAACTACGGTAGCAGATGACTTTTCGTTAGTACCCTTCAAATTTATAGTCGAAAGAGTCGCAAAGTGATCTTCGGTAGCGGTATTGCTTAGCTTAAACTTACCTGCAGTGGTTACATCCAATGTCTTAAGGGCTTTTAGCTTATTTGCTGTGGAATCAAATACGCTGTCTGCTTGTGTCGTAGTTACCTTCATAGATGTAGCTAATGGTGCATCAAAGCTTAAATTTTTACCGCCGACGTCTTTTGAATCCATAGTAAGCGTAAGAGCAGTAGCTTTATCTGCTTTTATCGTACCCGTTCCAGAGATAATACCTTTTAAGCTTACGTCTAGTTTCGTAGCATTAGCTGCCGTAACGCTAACTAGCTTACTATCCGTATCAATTTCGTTAGTGTAGTTAACGGCGTTTAAATTTGCAGTGTCTATAGTAATTTTATTACCTGCTCCAGTACTTGTTAAAACATTAAGGGTTTTAAGATTAGCCGAATTTATGACATTCAAACTTTTATTGCTCATCGTATCTTTCAAGCCCACCGTTAAGCTTGTTACATCCGGAGATTTCTCAAGGTCTAAAACAGCAGGAACGCTAGTTGTTATCTCAGAATTTTTAAATATTAAATTCTCAATAGAAGTACTTTCTAGTTTTCTAGCAGTATTAAGTCCACCGTCCAAATCGTTAAATTCGAGAGTATCGTTGCCGTCGCCGCCGTTTACTTTAAATATACCTACGCTTGCGCTATTTATATTAGCTTTGAAAGTATCGTTGCCTTTACCGCCTTTTACATCCTCTAAAGTAGTATATCCGCCTACTAAATTAGCCGATAGGTTTGCATTTAAGGCTGATGCGTCAAAATTTGTAGTAACACCGTTAGGTGCGGCTTTAGTACCTGCTAGAGCTATATCTAGAGCCGCATCGCCTTTTACGACTATATTTTTATTATTAACGCCGCTTATATAGCTTGCAGAGCCTTTAGTAGTAATGTTTAGCTTTTCGATGCCGCTAAATGTTGCAACAATAGAATTTGACATCATGCCCTCAGCGGTAGCTGCGCCTACATTGTCTAAAGTAAGATTTTGCTCGTCGTTAGAGCCTGCGATTATAGCAGGGTTGTAGGTCAGAAGTATATCGCCTGATTTTACATTTGCAGCGCTTAGATCAACGATATTAGCTAAATTTATAACCCTAGTTGCGCTATCTCCGCCGATATTTACTTTTCTTAAGCCTTCTACGCCTTCAGCGTTAAATACCTTTCTAGTGCCGCTATTGTTGGTTAAATTTAGATTTTCTACGTTTCTCAAATATCCGCCGGAAAATCCGTTAAAATTTGTAGTCATATCCGCATTTAGCGTATCTTCGCCAGAACCGCCGTCGATTTTATCTTCAGGATTAAACGTATTTTGAGAAACTACGGAGCTTATAACGCCGTTAATGACATCTGCCTTCGTAGTGCCGTTTACGGTATCTTCGCCGGTAGTTAGAGTATGATAAGCGGTGTTTGCCAGCTGATCTACTCTAGCTTTTTGCTCGGTTAAATTCGTAGCGTTCGTAGTTCTGATAATCTCTTGGAAAGGAGTGTAATCGTAATTACCGCTATTATCTTGAGCTATTTGAGAAATTTTTTGCGCCATATAGGCTGAAATTTCGGTTTTATTTGCAAAAGTCGCCGCAGCAACCGGGTCAGCCGCTCTAGCCGCCGCCGAAGTAGCTACCTCAAACAATTTTACGATAGTGTCGCCTCTTGAGTTGCCGGCTTGGATGTGTCTAACCCATGCGTCGATACCGCTTGGGTCTTGCGAGTAATCCTTGCCTAGGATATTTTTATAAAGCATTTCGACAAAATCTTTATCTTGATTGATTCTGCCATTATAGTAGGATCTAGCCGCATCGGAATTTAGCATCTCTTGCGCTATTTGAGCTTGCGTTTTATTCGCTCCAGCTCTAACCCATGCGTTAAAGCCGTCTCCCTCGGGAGCGCGGTTAAATAACGCTACGTAAAGTTGCGCGACTTGCGCTTGTGTTACTGCCATTAAGGACTCCTTTTTAATGTTTTTCTTGAGTTTTTGGGTATCTTTACAGAATACTGTCGCTAATTATATCATAAAAACGGTTTAAAACGCAAAAATAAAAACAAATTTTACTTAAACGCTCTTTGAAGGTCTCTCATCATTTCGACTGAAATGTTTGAGTTTAGCCACTGTATCTCCAGATAAGAAAGCACGAGATTATAAGCCGCCGTTAGCGCTTCGTTTCTGGTTTTAAACACTCTAGCGCGCGCGTCGAATAAATTTACGGCATCTTTTAGACCCTCTTCGTAGCCTCTTTCTATCGATTTTTCGTAAAGTTCGGCATTTTGTAGCGACCTATGCATTAGCTCGCACTCGTCGATATAGTTAAGATAGTTGTTAATTGCCTTTTTTTGGCTGATTTCTATCTCTTTTTTTATATCTTTTTGCTGTTCGATGCTAGCTAAATTTAACAACTTGCCCTCCTCGACCCGCGAGCTGGTAGACCCGCCGGTATATAAAGGCAGAGTAAATCTAAGCATAGTATCTAGCTTTCTGCGCCTATCGCCCGAATAGTCGTTGTCGTCGTAATATAAATTTGAGTAGCTGATACTAAAATCAAGCGTCGGTAGATGCTCGCTTTTTCGTTTTTTATACTCTTGCTCGGAAATTTCGACCGCAAGCACGCTGTCTTTGTATTTGAAATTTCTAGCCACGTCGCCGAACTGAGCTAAATTTATGCTTTTAAAAAACTCGGTGTCGATATTTTTAAAGCTATCTTTGACCTCGACCTCTTGTCCGACTAGTTTCGTTAGCTCTAGTTTTGCCACCTCGATATTTAGCTTGGCTTTGTTTACGCCTAGCATCGCCTCGTCTAGTCTTACTTTGGATTCTAGCATATCCATTTTATTTACCAGACCGAATTCCAAAGACTTTTGCATCTGGTTAAATTTAGCGCGATTGGCCTCCTCGTAGCTTTGCGCTAGAGCTAGCGTCTCAGAGGCGAAAGTATAGTTAAAATACGCCTCTACGACCTTTTTTGCCAGCTCTTGCTTAGCGTTTTCATAGACGAGTTCGTTGCCTCTTACTCTGATTTCCTCTTGGTTTCTTTGATACCAGATAGCGGGTCTAAAAACGCTTTGGCTAAGGCTAACGCCTACTTTTTTATAGCTTTCGTTTATTTTAGATACTCTGCGTCTATCCATCCTGTCGTATTTTTCGCCGATATAAGA
Organism: uncultured Campylobacter sp.; assembly: GCA_963520315.1. GTDB lineage: Bacteria > Campylobacterota > Campylobacteria > Campylobacterales > Campylobacteraceae > Campylobacter_A. The sequence continues at coordinate 4,774 of CAUQRE010000009.1, forward strand.
CGCCTCAGCGTTAATGGTAGGCAAAAACATAGCCGTAGCCTGAGAGAGTCTCTCCTGGGAGGCTATGTTGTTATACATATTCATCTTTACTTCGTTATTATTTTCTAACGCCATCTCGTAGGCTTCAGAGAGGCTGACGCTTTGCGCGAAAGCAAAATTTGAAGCCAACAAGGCGGAAAGTAAAATTTTAGTCTTCATTAAACGCCCTTTTAAACATATCTATGAATGGTTTTAAGATATACTCTAGCATCGTTCTGTCGCCGGTCTTTATCATCACCTCTACAGGCATACCGGGTACGATAAAAAACTCGTTTCTATCAAATTCTTTCATACCCTCCGGCGTAAGCTCGGCTTTTATATCGTAATAAGAGTGTCCGGCGTTATCCTGAACGCTATCTGCCGATACGTACGTAATTTTGCCTTCCATAACAAAGCTCGGTTTATGCTGAAACGCGCTAAATCTAATGTCGGCAAGCTGTCCTACGTGCACGGTGTCGATATCTACTACGTTTAGCTTAGCCTCTACGACGTAGTCGGTATCGTCTGGCACTATGCTCATGATCCTCTCGCCCGGCCTTATAACTCCGCCTATAGTATGAAACGCCAGCTCTACGACGCTGCCTTCTACCGGAGATTTTACGATGGTGCGCTCGGATTGGTCTTTTAGCGCGTTATATCGCTGTTCCAAGTCTACGAGGCGAATTTTAGCGTCTTCGAGTTTTTTTAGGATATCTTCTTTAAAACTCCTATCTCTTAGAGCTATCTGCCCTTGCGTCTCGTTTATCTGGACGCCTAGCCTTGCGATCTCGGCGGTACCTGCGGCTAGTTCGCCCTCTACTGCGGTTTTTTCTCTATTTAGGTCGCGAAGTCTGACCTTGTCGGCTAATTGCTCTTTAAAAAGCCTTTCCCACTCCCTTATCTCTTCGTTTAAAGAAGCAATACGGTCTTTTTTGGCGCTCATGATAGCTTTTGCGCCCTGGATTTGATTTTCTAGCTGCTTTATGCGTTGTTTTAAGATAGTTTTTTCGTTATCGAGCAGCTTTTTTTGCTCGTTAAATATACTAATCTGGCCGTTAGCGACCTCTTCATAGCCGCTTATTTGCTTTATATCGTCGCTAAATTTGATCTCATTAGCATCGTCTTTTTGTGCTTCTAGCCTAGAAACTATGGCGCTAGTGCGTAGATAATCGGCTCTAACGATACCTATCTCGCTTTGCAATGCGGCGTTTTTTATCTCCACTAGCGGATCGCCTGCTTTGACTACGTCTCCGTCTTTGACGAAAATTTTATCTACGACGCCGCCTTCTAAGTGCTGGATAATCTTTTTATTACTTACGACGTTTATCTTGCCTACGGCTACCGCAGCGCTATTTAGAGGCGCCATACCTAGCCATATCCCAAAAACTCCCACGAGCATAAATATAACGAAAATGCCGAAATTTACCGTGCCTTTTTCACTCTTAAGTATCATTTATTCCTCCGAATCGTCAAGGCTTATGCTTGGGCGGTTTTGTTTTTGCTGCACTTGAGCTTGTTGCGCGTTGGCTTTGTTAAGCTCGGCGAGTACGGCGTCTCTGGCTCCGAAATACATCAATCTACCGCCGTTTAATACCGCGATTTTATCCACTAAATTTAAGATATTTAGCTTATGGGTTATTAGCACGATAGTAGCTTTGCCTTTCATGCTGGAAAGCGCAGCAAAAAGCGCTCTCTCGCCCTCCTCGTCAAGGCTGGCGTTAGGCTCGTCTAGCACGATTATCTTAGGCTCTTTATAAAGCGCTCTAGCTAGAGCGACTCTTTGACGCTGGCCGCCGCTTAGGCTCGCGCCGCCGATACCGATTTTAGTTTCGTAGCCGTCGGGTAAATTTAATATCATATCGTGGACGTTGGCTAGCTTTGCCGCGCGAACGATCGCTTCGCTGTCAAGTTCGCCGAATCTCGCGATATTTTCGGCGATATTTCCTTCAAAAAGCTCGACGTCTTGCGGCAAATACCCGACAAACCGTCCTAAATGATCGCTGTTATACTGAGTGATATCGGCTCCGTCTATACGCACTACGCCGTGAAATACCGGCCAAACGCCCAGCATCGCTCTAGCAAGCGAGCTTTTGCCCGCCGCGCTTGGACCGATGATAGCGCACATATCGCCGCTTTTTAGTTCGAAATTTATCCCCATCAAAGTAGGCGCTTTGCCGTGAGGCGGCACTAGGCTTATGCTTTCTAAGAATATATCGCCCTGCGGATCCGGAAGTTTAAGCTTTTCGTTATCCGCCGGAAAATCCTCTAAAAACTGCGAAAGTCTAGCATAGCTTTCTTTCGTATTTTTATAGCTTTTCCAGCTTGAGATCAAGATATCAAGCGGAGCTAGCGCGCGGCCCATAATGATGGAGCCTGCGATCATCATTCCCGGATTTACTTCCTGCAAAACGACTAAATACGCGCCAAGACCTAGCATAAGCGACTGGGAAACTACGCGAAAAACTTTACTTATATTTGCGTACATTCCGGCTTTTACGCTAGACTCGGAGTGGGCTTCTAAAAATTCGTTGTGCTTTTTATGCCAAATTTTCTTTAAATTTCCGTTCATTCCCATCGCTTGGATGACTTCGGAGTTGCGCAAATTTAAGTCCACAAAGCGAGTCTCGGCGTTAAAAGCGTCGTTTGACCTTTTTAGTCCTTCTTTGGTCGCGCCCTCGTTTAAAAGCGCAAGCGCAAATAAAATAATCGCCGCTACGATACTAAAATATCCGAAATAAGGGTGAAAGAAAAATAGTATAAGGATATAAAAAGGTAGCCACGGAGCGTCTAAAAAGGCAAACACGCCGTTTGCGCTAAGGTACTGCTTTATCGTATTTAAATCTCTCATTGGCTGGGACGAGACTCTGCCCGGCTGTCTGGCCGAGAGCTTAAATATCGCATCGTAAACGCGCTCTGATAGCCTAAGATCAAGTTGATTTGAAAATACTACGAGTATCCTCGAACGTAAAATTTCAAAAAGCGCCATACAAAGATACAAAAATATAACGATAAGGGTTAGGAAAAATAACGTATCAAGACTTCTTGAGGTTACGACCCTGCCGTAGAGCTGAAGCATATATAAAGGCGAGGTCAGCATCAAGACGTTTATGAACATACTAAAAAGTCCCGCGTAAATAATTACGCGTTTGGACTTTTTAATGCTCTCTTTTAGTTCATTTATTTTCATTTGCCGTTTTGCTCTCGTTTTCTAAAATTTTAGCCGCCAAATTTTGCAAATTCGACAAGCTCCTGATGTGCGCGTCTATCAAGCTAATATAGCCTTTTCTAGCAAAATCGGCCAAAGTCGCGTCGTCAAGCTCGTTTAGCTTCTTTCTGCTTACGACCGAAAATCCCTTTATTAGAGTTATTTTTTTATCGTTGTCCGATACCGTTAGCTCTTTATTTATCAAAATTCCGGCCTTTTTGATTTCTTCGAGCGCTTTTTGAGTCGCGGCTAGCTCTGCATTATAGTTTTGGATAGCCGTGATGGTATTTTTTAGAAAATCGCTAGGCTCTTCGTTTTTCTTAAATAGCTTCTCGCCCTTGCCTTTTAGCTGAGGCGCGTCTTCATCGACGCAAAGGATAGTTTGGTCTTCTACCTTAGCTACTGTAAACGGATAGTTTTGCATTATCGCCGGTACGTATCCTTTGTAATCTTTATCTATGATTAAATTTTCGTTTCTGCCTAGCAGTACCAAAAGCTTAGGCACTACGTCGTTTGTAAAAACTATCGCTAAGTCCCTATCGCAAAAAAACGCCTCGCTGGCTACTATCTCCGCAAACGGAAAATTCGGTAACTCGTCTTGGTGATAAGACAACCCTTTATGTACTTCTGAATTTAAAGCAACCACTTTCATTTCTGTCCTTTTTTTAAAATTTTGAATTTCTATTCTTTTTGCTAAACTTAAATTTTTATCGATATTTTTAAAGGTATATCCGCCGCTTTTTTGTAAGAATGCCAAGACGTCTTCAAATTCGTTTATAAAAACGTTCCTTATCTCGTACCTTTTTATATCGCTTTCTTGAACGAAGCCTCTTTTTTTGTTTCTATTTCGTATAAAGGCGCTGTTTAGTTCCTGCATTATTTTAGGTATGTTTAGGGATTTTAAAAACAGCGATACGGAACCGGACTCCAAAACGTAGCCCAGTATCTCCATATCGTGCTTTTGAGCCAAAGAGTTCAAAATCTCAATGTAAAGCTCTTTTTCGCTTTCGTCGCTAAAAAAGCTTCCTTTTTGTTTTATCAAAACCATTTCCGATTTTATCTCTCTAATTGCTCTACCCAAAATTTACCTTAACCAGTAACTCAAACATCAAGAATGTGATTGTAGTCCTTTTATACTTAAAAAAATATTAAAAAGTGCCAGAGTATTTAATTTTTTATTTTAAGATTTCAGCATTATTGGAATAGATATTGCTTATATTTTTGTGACGAATAGTCTATTGCTATTATAATAGTTGCATTGACTTTACGTAATAGCCGATACATTTATTCGTTAGACGTTAGCGCTTAAGCTAAAATTCACTTTTAAGGAGCCGACATGGCAATTACGCAAGCACAAGTAGCCCAACTTTACGTGGCATTATTTAACAGAGCGCCCGAAGGCGCTGGTCTTAGAGCATGGGTCGCCGCAGGCGCGAGCAAAACGCAGGCTCAGTTAGCAGACGATATGCTGCGCTCTCCGGCCGTTCAGTCGTATTTTAACGGCAGCATCGACACTAACAGAGGCTACGTAGAAAATATCTACAAAAATATCCTGGGCAAAGACTACTCCCAAGATCCAAGCGGCATAGACGCGTGGGTGCGCCATCTAGAGGCCGGACACTCAAGAGGCGAGACGCTGGCTAAACTCTTTGAGGTGGCCGCATCGGCAGAGGCAAGAGCCGCAGATCCTACGGCGGCTAGGATATTTGAAAACAAATCCGCGATCGCCGCATACATGGCGCAAAAGATCGGTAACATCGATAGCGACGGCAACGGCGGCTATAATTACGCTCCGTTTCAAGAGATCATCCGCACGACTAACGCTACGAATTTAGAAGAGCAAAAGGCTAGAGTAGACGCGCTAGCAAGCGCGGGCGTAAGCAAAACCCTAACCGAAGACGTCGATAATATAACCGGCACCGCGGGCGACGACACTTTCACGGCGAAGTATTATCAAGGCAGCGGCGATAGAAAATCAACGCTCTCTCCACTAGATAAAGTAGAGGCCGGAGCCGGAAAAGACACGCTAAATTTAACCGTGCTTAGAAATACGAACTCCACCGATCTAACCGAATCGGAGCTAACCAACGCTCTAAAAGGCGTCAAGCAAATCGAAAATTTAAATATCGATTCGGAGGTTAAATTTAACGCAAGCGGCGTCAAATTTAACTACGGCCTTGAAAATTTAAGCATCTCTACTATCGACAAAGTTAAAATCACCGAAACCGACACCTCAAACAAAGTCAAAATAGACACCACTGGCGACGTAGAGCTAACCGCGGCGCAGGCAAAGGAAACGCAGATAATGTCGCAAGGAAACGTCGTGCTAAACGCCGCCGAAGCTACTAAAGTAGACGTGTCGGCAAACGGTACCGCAAACGTAAACGTCGCTAAAGCCCAAACCCTAAAACTCCAAGCGGGCGGGGCTACGACCGTAACCACGGGCGAAGCGATCAAAAAGGTAAATATCGACCTAAAGCGCGACTCAAACGCCCTAACCTACGCTAATACGAACGCTGCCGAGCTAACGCTGGCAAATTTAGCCCTAGCCTCAGATATAGTCGCGGCAAAAGCCAAAAAGATCGACGTAACGGACGTAAATTTCGGCTCAAACTCTATAAAAACCGACGAACAAGACGTGGATCTAACGATGTCTTACGCCCAGGACTCCGCTCACGCCACGGCCAAACTCTCTTCAAGCGCGGCCGATAAGGTAAAAACGCTAAATTTACACGCCAAAGCGGGCAAAGAAGGCAGCCTAGACGTAGGCAACATCACGTCGCTAACCAAGGTCAAAGTAGACGGCGGCATGAGAAATTTAACCATGGATCTCTCCGCGCAAACGGCTCTTACGAATTTCGATTCAAGCGCTTTTGAAGGCGGATTTTCTAGCCTCAAGCTAAAAAACGTCGCAAACTCTACGGCTACTTTAGGCGGCGGAGACGATACGGTCGAGGTAGATAGCGTAGCAAACGTCCAGAGCATAAACGGCGGCGCGGGCAACGACACTATAGCCGTAACCTCAGCCGTAGCAAAAGCGACCGTAAATAAACTAACGCTTACGAATTTTGAAAATTTAAAGATAACTAACGCGCTAGACGGAGCGGTCGATATGACTAAATGGGCGAATCTAAACTCCGTCGTTCTAGGAGGCGGCGCTAGCGCGGGAGCCGAGATCAAAAATCTAGCTAACGGCTCTACCGTCGCGGTAGATACCGTAGCCGTTACCGCAGACGTAGCGGTTCTAATCAAAGACGCGCAAAGCGGCGAAAACGACGTATTAAATTTAGCGTTTAATCCAAAAGCGACGACTGCCGGTCTAAACAATACGGGAAATTTCGTCCTAGACTACATAGAAACCGTAAATATAACCTCAAATCAAGATACCGCCAAAACCGCAACCGCGATAAACGTTATAAATCTAAAAGCTAGCGCGGCGGATAAGGCCAAACTAACGACGATAAACGTCAAAGGCGACGGCAACACCGAGCTAAAGATAAACGACCATCTAAAACTAAAAACCGTAGACGCAAGCGCGCTAAAGGGCAAATTTACCTTTGACTCTACGGGCAAGATGGACGCCGCTGGCACGATAAAAGGC
>CAUQRE010000010.1:0-11116 GCA_963520315.1 uncultured Campylobacter sp.
GCGTATGACCGTAGACGTTAAAAACGCCTTCGTATTGGCTAAAATCGCCTCTGCCACAAAGCACATGCCGCCTAAACTCCGCCGCGCTATCGCCGTGAGAGTTGCGTAGCGCCCACATCCGCCCAATCGCCGAATGCGACGCGACAAGCCGCCTACCTTGTGCGTTTTTAAACCCAGCAAACTCCAAATAAAGCGGTAAATTTGACAAAAACTCTATATGCGCGAGCTTTTGTGTACGGCTAGCTTTGGCGTAGGAGGCAAAAGTCTGCGCGCCGCCGTTTAGGTAAAACCAGCGCGGATCACTAGGCGTCTCGCCGCGTAAAAATGCGTCTTTATGTTGCAAAAGACGGTATTCGTGATTGCCCATCACGGCCGCGTAGCCGCATCGCATCGCTAGCTGCACGACCTCAAAACTCCCCTCGCCGCGGTCTATCAGATCGCCGACGAAGCAAATTTTAGAATCGGCGCCGCGCGGCAAGCGATCTATTAAGGCGCAAAGGGTTTTATAGCAGCCGTGAACGTCGCCGATGAGGTAAATTTGGTCGTTCATTCGGCTAAAATCCAGCTCTACCACTGATGGTTTTTGTCAAAAAGATTGTCTAGGCTGTCTTTTCTATACTCCAAGCTCTTCAAGATCGCATCCACTCCATCCTTACCGAGATCGCTAAATTTGACGCCCTCAAAATCAAAATACACTAGTCTGCCGTTATCGCTTATTTTGACAATTCGCATAGTATATTGAGAAAGACTAAATTTATCTACACCTACACAATCGCTGAGCTCGTCGGCGTATTTAGCAATTATCTCTTTTATCATCATTTTTGATTTATATTGCTGCTCGGTCGCATAAGTAGCCACGCTCGGAGCTAACTTTTCAATATTTTTCTCATAGGATTTAAATTTATCGGTTTTAGTTACCGTTCCGTTTTTCGAGGTCGCAAGGACAGATTTCAAAAACTCTATGTTTAAATTTACCATAGCATAGGCATCGACCTTTATCCACTCCAGCGCGTCCCTATCGGCGTTGATATACGGGTTAAATTTGCTCGGCAGATGCATTTTTGACGCATTTAAATTTCGCCAGAATTTTTCATGAGCCGTTTGGTCAAATTTGATCCGCCCACCCGCAATGTCTATTGCAACCTTTCTAGCTATGTGTAAATTTTCGCTAGTTGAGCTTCCATCGCCCTTTGACGCTATGCCACATCCGCAAAATAGTAGCGCAATCATAAAAATAATCAGCTTTTTCATCGCTTCTCCTATAAATATAAATTTGCGAAATTTTACTACCATAAGCATTAAATTTTACTTGCAAGGCGGTTCAAATTTGTCCATCAAATTTAGAAGTTTCAAGATGCGGGTCTGGGCAAGTAAAATTGAAGCTAAATTTATAAATTTAGCCGAATTTAGCTTCAAATTTGAGCGTAAAACGATAAGGCGAAGTATTTTTCTACTTCGCTACGCTCGTAGCTTTTCAAGAGGTTCTAGACGAGGCGCTTTAAAATTTGGCGACGGGAGTTACCATGTAGGTGATGACCCAGCCAAATTTAAAAGCCTCTGCTTGCAGTTGCGACCGCAAGGGAAGCAAAGCGAAGTATAGGGCAAAAAGACGAGCCGCTTAACTTTCTTTCAAAAGTTTCGCCACCATCTGCTCACTCTTGCCCTTATCAGTATCCTTTTTCGTCGCCTTATATATCCCGCTCACGTACTCTTCAAGCACCTCTTGCGAGTTTATGCGCGAGTCGCCCTCTTTTGGCGCTACTTTGGCGTATTCGCCGCTGTTTTGCAGCTCAAAGGCTAGCTCGTTATCGCTAAGCTGCAAGCGCAAAAACTCGAGCAAACGCTCTTGCAAATTTTTATCGATTATCGGCGTCATGAGCTCTAGGCGGCGCTCGAGATTTCGCGGCATCCAGTCGGCGGAAGCGATGTAAATTTGAGGGTCGGCGTGCCTAAAATAAAATACCCTCGCGTGCTCAAGGTATTTGCCGATGAGCGATCTCACGCGGATATTTTCGCTAAGGCCTTTCACGCCAGGACGCACGCAGCAGATGCCGCGCACGATGAGATCGATCTTCACGCCCGCGCTACTTGCCTTTACCAGCGCGTCCACGATGTCGCTATCTACTAGCGCGTTCATCTTGGCCACGATCCTGCCCTGCTCGCCGTGCGCGGTTTCGGTCTTTATCATCTCTAGCACGCGCTCTTTTATCTGCATCGGCGACATAGAAAGCGTCTGCAAGCGGCGGTTTTTAGAAAAGCCAGAAAGTATATGAAAAAACGTCGTCGTATCGCTGGCAAACTCCGCCCTGCTCGTAAAATAGCTTACGTCGGTGTAAATTTTCGCTGAGCCGCCATTATAGTTGCCGGTGGATAGATGCATGTAAAATTTGAGCTTGCCACCCTCTTGACGGATGACTTGGCTCACTTTTGCGTGCACCTTAAAGCCCGTGATGCCGTATATCACGTGCGCGCCGGCGTCCTCTAGAGCCTTTGCCCAGTGCAGGTTGTTTTCCTCGTCGAACCTTGCTTTTAGCTCGACCATCACGGTTACCTGTTTACCGTCGTTTGCGGCGTCGATGAGAGCCTGGATGATAGGCGAGTTCTTATCGACGCGGTAGAGCGTCATGCGGATCGAAATCACGCGCGGATCCTTGCTCGCCTCCCTGATAAACTGCACGACGGGATCAAAGCTCTCGTAGGGATGCACGACTAGCACGTCTTCTTTGTCGATGACGTCAAACATCGAGAGGTGGCTGCTAAAAGGCGGCAATGTCTTTGGCGCGTACGGCGGCAGGCAAAGGTGCGAAAATTCTTTATTTCCCACGATTTGCCAGAGCGAATTTAGCGTGAGCGGGACGGTGTACTCGTAGATGTCTTTGTAAAAAATCTTCATGTGCGAGTTTAGAAACTCGACTATCTCGGCATCGGCGTCCTTTTGTATCTGCATGCGGACAAAGGCGCCCTTGCGGCGTAGTTTTAGCCCCTGCTCTAGGATCATCATAAAATCATCGGCCTCTTCTTCCTCGATGACGATATCGGCGTTCCTGGTAACCCTAAACGCCGCCGAGCTAAGCAGCTTGTAACCCGGGAAAATCTCCTCCGCATGGCGGTGTACGATCGTTTCTATGGGCACGTAGACGTTGTCGGCCGCTTGATAAAATCTTGGCAAAACGCGCGAGATACGTATCATGCCAAATTTCACTATCTCAGGACTATCCGCGTCGGCAAGCTTGACGGCTAGGCTAAAGCTAAGGTTGTTTAGATGAGGATATGGGTGCGTGGCATCAACCGCGATAGGCACGATGACGGGCAGGATGTTTGAGAAAAAATACTCGTCGCATTTAGCGCGGAGCTCGGGTGAGATTTCGTCGTAATTTTTCATAAAAAGCCCGTTTTGCGCAAGCTCTTTTAACGCGTCTTTGTAGTGTCTTTCTACGATAGACAGCTCGTCTTTGATGTATTTTCTGATCTCTCTTAACTGATCGAGCGGACTCATGCCGTCGCTACCGCTAGCAGCAACTCCAGCGGCAAAAAGCTGCTTTAGCCCCGCGATACGGATCATATAAAACTCATCCAAATTCGTCATATAAATCGCGATAAATTTTAGCTTTTCAAGCGGCGGCAACGCCTTTTCGCATTGGGCTAAAACGCGCGAGTTAAAGCGCAACCAGCTAAGCTCTCGGTTGATAAAAACACTCTTTGTCTCATCCATTTTCCATCCTTTTTAACGTTTCATAAATTTTAGCGAATTTTATCTTAAATCACGGCCTTTCCGAAAAGCCGTAAGTTTGTGCTATAATAAACGAAAAACAAATTAAGCTTCGGTAAAAATAGGCAAAAAAATAAGATGGATTATATTTGGGCGGTTATTATTTTATGCGTAGGAATGGCGGTTTTTTGGGCACTCAAAAAGATTTCGATGTAGTAGCATCGTAAATTTGAAAAACAAAATTTACGGCTTTGCGTCAAATTTGGTATTTTTGTAGCGATTTTGCATTCTTGTTTTGAATTAAATTTAGCGCGATTTACAACTATCAAAGATAAAAATTTGAGAGAATTTGAGGTAGAAAACGGCGGAGCAAATCGTCCGCCGCTATTAAATTAAAGATTATTTTCTTTTTTATACTCAGCTAAAAAGGCGTAAATTTCGTCTTTTAGTCTCAGTTTCTCGCGCTTTAAAGCATCCACTTCGGCATCGTTGTAGAAGTTGCCTTTTTGCATTTCGGCGATCTTTTCGTCCAGGTCGTTGTGCTTATCAAAAAGCGATGTAAAGTGCGCGTTTGTACCTTTTAGCTTAGTTATAAGCTCTCTATCCTCGTGAAACATATTTGCTCCTTTAATTAAAGTTTGGTTTAATTTTAGCAAATGTTATTTTAAGAGAGGGTTAAAAAAGCGTCAAATTCGGAGCATTCCATAAAATTTACGGCAGTTTAGTTTCGTCTCTAAATAGCTTAAATTTTTACGATATTTAAATCCAAAAGATGCTTTTGTAAAATTTAAATTTGAGTAAAAGATCGGATCAATCCCTTATTTTAGCGTTAAATTTACGGCTATCTAGGCAAAGGCAAAATTAAAATACGCACAAATCGTCTCAAATTTTAGACGTATTTTAGCTCTTCCGGCTTATGTCTGCTTTTTATGACTCGTTTGGTTAGGCGTATCGACTCGCCCGTGCCGATAACTAGTAGCTTCGTACCCGTACCGATTAGCGTATCGCCCTTTGGCATCGGGATAAATTTATTATTTACGTCTTTGATGCCTACGACGTCGGCGTTCGTTATGTTTCGTAGATTTGTTTCTTTTAGCCGTTTAAAGCGCACCCATGAGTAGTCGGGAACCAGGATCTCCTCGATGTCGATCGGCGAGTCTTGTTTATACAAAAACTGTTCAAGCAAATTTTCCATATCGGGTCGCACGCTCATGGCGCTAAGGCGCTGGGCGACTAGCTTTGACGGGCTCACGACGCTATTTGCGCCGAGTTTTTTTAGGCGTTCGGTATCGTCTTGATTATCGGAGTTCGTCATTATAAAATAAGGCTTTTTGCGTCCGATCTCTTTTTCAAAAAGCCTTACGGTCGCGATAAGTGCGATATTGTCGGCGATATTAGAGCTTAGCGTGATCATACCTTTTGCGCTTGAAAAATGCGTCTTTAAAAGCGCGGTTTGCGTGTGGGGCTGAGAGACGATGTAGTATGGATACTTATTTCTTTCTGCGATTTCCGGTAGATCTTCGCGCGGGTCGATGACGACGAAGGGGATGTGATTTTCCCTAAATTCTCGGCTTAGCTCTAATGTGTATTGGTTGTGATAGCAGATAACAAAGTGGTTTATTAACCTTGCGATCTTATATAGCATTAGTCTCTCCTTTAAGATAGCTACGAGCGCGCCTTTTTTTAAAACTTCGAGCATCAAACCCGTAGAAAACGTAAAAACGGCAAAACCGAGTAAAATAAACGTGATGGTAAAAAGCCGTCCAGCCGGGGAAATGGGCGCAACCTCGGTAAATCCGACGGTCGTAAAAGTCATACCCGCCTGATATATCGCGTCAGATAGGCTAAAGCCGTCAATCGCGACATAACCCATAGCGCCGATCGTCATCATCAAAACGACTAAGATGAGCGGTAGGCGAAACGGGCGAAGTTGTTCGTAAAGTTCGGTATTGAGATTGATTTGAGGTTTGGCAGAACTCGACCAGTTGAGGAATTTTAAAATCTTTTTAAACAAAGACAACTCCTCAAATTTGCGGTAAATTTAGCGTGACTGTTTTCTCATAGTTCTTAGCGTAGAAGCAGCTACTTTGATCTTTCTCGTAGTGCCGTCCTCTAGCGTTACACGGATAGTTCGTAGGTTTGGTAAAAACCTTCTTTTAGTTCTGTTTTTGGCGTGGCTGACGTTGTTGCCTACCATCGGACCTTTGCCTGTTATTGCGCATACTCTTGACATTTTATTTCCTTAAAATTAAAAATTTTTCCTGATTTTATCTAAAATAAGCAAAATATTAACTTAAATGCTCCGGTCGGTTTTTAAGTGAGTGTGATGTTTTAAACTAAAATTATGGATAAAAAGGATAAAATAATAAAATTTAAACATATTTTATTTTGCGAGTTCTGCGGGCAAATTTAAGCCCTGCTATAAATCGGGAAATTTCTAGGCGTTTTATGAGATTAAAATTTAAAGACGATACGGCCATTTTTTATCCTCTGGGCTTTCTTGACGGAGACGTATCTAAGTATGAAATCAGCGAAAAAAATATAAATTCTATTCGCCAAAAATCCCCTCGCTACATCTTAATATCCCTTAAAAACGCCGTTTATTTTAATAAAATCGGTTTTAATCTAATCCTTGAAGCCATTTTAAAGCTAGCCGCATTTAACGGCGCTAGCGTAGGCTTTTGCGACTATAACGAAGTTAAATTTAAAGCCCTCAAAAGAATGTCAAAGGGCATGACGAATTTATCTTTTTTCGAGACCGCAAACGTAGCGGCGCTATTTTGGGGAGAGTTTAAACTAGAATACGCAAATAGACGCATCATAGTTTTTAACGACGATGCCGACCAAAAACGCCAAATCGCCCTTAAACTCTCGGGTATCGGCTATATCCCGACGATAGCTAAGGATCTAAAAGAATTTAAAAGCCTTCATAAAAACTTTGAGTATTCAGTCTATCTCACGCAGATAAAATCAAGCAAGAAAGACATAAAAACCACGCTCAAAGAAAATGTCGTCATATACGAATTAGAGGGCTTTATCGACTCGGCTTTCATAAATAATTTCGACCAAAAGACGTTTAATAATTCATTAAAAATAGGCTTTAAATTTTTTGTCTTTGATATGAGCAAATCAAGCTCGATAAACATCCACGGCGTATCTTTTTTAGCCAAGCTCTCTACCGTCTGCGCCGAGTATGGAGCCGCTATCGTCGTATGCGGCTTAAAACTAGCCAGCACATCCCAAGTCCTAAAAAACGACCTTGAGGACTACGGCATCTTGGTTTATAAGAGTCTTGGCGAATTTTATGAAGACGACGGTACTATCGCGGGCGGGGGCGGATCTGGAGAAGAAAGACCCAAAAATCTCACCAAAGATATCATAAACGCCTTGCCGAGCCTCTTAGCGACGGTAACGGACACTCTAGCCTCAATGTCCGGTTCTACGGTTACGAAAATAAGCACCGCCATAGAGCGTTTTAGCTGCCAAGATGGTAAATTTAATATCGGCTCAGTCGCGTTTTACGGCGATCTGGAGGCTAAATTTATCCTCTGCCTACAAAAAAACGATATCAAAAAGATGTGTAAAATTTTGCTTCAAAATAGCGAGAATTTAAGCCTATCTCAAGCGTATGCCGATCTGCTAAGCGTTATTTGCGACCGTATCGAATCACAGCTAGCCAGGCAGGGCATAACCGTGAGCTTTACCCTGCCGCATATTTTAGAGGTAACTCAAGACGAAAACAATAAAAACCGAGGCGTCTTGGTGCGGCTTGATATAGACGGCTCGGATGCGATATTTTTTCTAAGTAAATAAAGGATAAAAAATGTATGTAGCGCCTAGTATTTTATCGGCGGATTTTGGAAATTTAAGGGCCGAGATCGAGGCCGTCTGCGAAGCCGGAGCCGATCTTGTACACGTTGACGTGATGGACGGGCATTTCGTGCCAAATTTAACCATCGGCCCCGTCGTAGTAAACGCCGTAGCCAAGGCTGCTACAAAGCCGCTAGATATACATCTGATGGTTCAAAACAACACCTTTTTCGCCGATCTTTTTTTGCCTCTGAAGCCTAAATTTTTAAGCTTTCACATCGAGGAGGAAAAGCACCCGCTACGCCTAATAGATCATATCCGTAGCCACGGCGTAGGGCCTGCTATCGTGCTAAACCCGCATACTCCGATCTCGGCGATCGAGCACATCGTAAACGAGGTCGATATGGTGCTGCTAATGAGCGTAAATCCGGGATTTGGCGGGCAAAAATTTATCCCTTCGGTGCTCGAAAAAGCCCGTAATTTGCGCGAAATGATCGAACGCAAAAACGCTAAATGCATGATCGAAGTAGACGGCGGCGTGACGGGACTAAACGTCGCGCAGCTCGATGAAGCGGGCGTGGATATCGTCGTGGCGGGCAGTTATATATTTTCATCAAATTCATACGAGCACTCTATCCGCTCGCTATAGCTCGAGTTTTGTACCAAGATTTTGAAAACTTACTAGCCGTCATCGCCAAACGAAACATAGCCTACGCGGACTTTGTCGCAGCGACCAAGCAAATGGACGAATACGCCGAGCTTTTTGATGTTCGCGACGTGCAGATGTGGCGCGCGCTGGGGCTTGATATAACCCGCACCGAAAAAAACCAAATCGAGCTAAAAACTCGCCGCAAAGAGATAAAAGATCAAATTTTTTGCGTCGTGGACATAGAAACTAGCGGCGGCATAAATAGCGGCCAGATCATCGAAATCGGCGCACTAAAGCTACAAAATGGCGAAATAATCGGTAAATTTGAAACCTTCGTGTACGCGCCCTACGTCCCGGAAAATATCAGCGAACTAACAGGAATCACCGCAGAACACCTAAAAAATGCGCCAAGCCTAGCCTTTGTCATGGAGCAGTTTAAGGTCTTTTTGGGTCAGAGCGTTTTCGTAGCACACAACGCTCGCTTTGACTACGGCTTTATCAGTGCGACGCTGGAGGCGCTAGGATACGGCGAGCTGCTAAACCGCAAACTCTGCACGATCGACCTAGCCCGCCGCACCATAGCCTCGCCAAAATACGGCCTAGGTACGCTAAAAGAGATTTTAGGCATAAATAACGCCCACCACAGAGCCCTTAACGACGCTATCGCGGCAGCTGAAATTTTTAAATACTCACTGCAAAAGCTTCCTAGCGAGGTAAAAACGGTCGAGGATCTAATAGAATTTAGCAAATCGGCTAAAACGATAAAGCGACTAAAAACCCAAACCCCAAGCTTGCCGCATCTCACGGACGACAATCCGTAAAACCGAAAAAACGCGAAATTTTGCGCATAAAGCCTCGGCTTAAAAACTCGGTTTTGATACGTTTTTATGCTAAAGTCCATTAAATTTGATAATAACCGGCAAAACGGCTTTAAATTTAATCGCGATAAAAAAAGTCCGTAAGGCAAAATTTTACGTCGGCCAGATAAAACCCGTAAGCTGCAAACAAGGCAAAACTCGCTGCTCTAGCAATAGAACAAAACCGCATACTTGCAGGCACTTGATGCAATGCCTAACTTTAAAACGACGAATAAAACCAGGCGGTAAAATTTGGTTAAATTTAGCAAGCTTTTTTGCCTAAATTTTAATAGCGCAAGAAATTTTTGCTAAGCATGAGGCCTAAAGCGGATAAAATCCGAATTCATATAGCAAAAATTACCAGCCAGAAAATTTTATCGCTCAAAAACACCCCGCTTCTAAACGCCCTTGCCGTCTGCTAAAATCAAAAACAAACTCGCTAAATTTATAAAAATTTACGCTTTTCAAATCAAACGGCGGCCGACGCTGCCTTCAAATTTAGCCAAGTCTACCGGCGCGATGAGCTTATCTTGGCGTACCGCTAGGCGTAACCGCAAGTATGAAAACGGGTTTTAAGGCGCAAAAACGATTTTTCTTACTAATAAAACGGCTAGTCGTCGCGCCAAAAATACGGCTTAAACGCGCATAAAAGGTGTACAAAATAAAAGGTCATGAAATGCTATAAATTTAGGATAAAAAGCAAAATTTAATTTTTAAATTTTTAGATCAAGCTAAAAAATGAGTGAGATTATAAAAATACGGACCAGAGTAAATTTATCTATTCGCCGACTCGCTCGCCGTTTATACGTACTATCCTAGCGGGGATGCCTACGACCGTAGCGTTATCCGGCACGTTTTTTAGTACGACGGAGTTTGCGCCGATTTTGGCGTTTTCGCCGATTAGGATATTTCCGAGCACTTTTGCGCCGGCTGCTATCGTGACGCCGTTTTTTACGGTCGGATGGCGCTTGCAGCGTTCCTTACCCGTGCCGCCTAACGTCACTTGATGATATATCAGCACATCATCGCCCACCTCTGCAGTCTCGCCGATAACTACGCCCATACCGTGATCGATAAAAAGCCGCCTACCGATCTTGGCGCCAGGATGTATCTCGATGCCCGTTAAAAATCGCGAAATTTGCGAAACAAAACGCGCTAAAAAACGTAAATTTTTAACATACAAAAAGTGCGCTACTCTATGAAAAACGACGGCGTGGATGCCCGGAGTGTTTATGAGAATGGCCCCGTAGCAGCACGAGGCCACCGAGGGGTCTTTCTCGCGTACGGTCGCGACCAGCTCGTTTAGTTCAGCGATAAAACCCAACTCACGCCTCGTAAAGCGCGGTACTAAGGTATCTCTCGCCGTTATCGGGAGCTACGAAAAGCACCTTTTTGCCCTTGCCTAGTCTCTTTGCGACCTTTATCGCCGCAGCCAAAGCCGCACCGCCTGAAATGCCTAACAGCACGCCCTCTTCTTTTGCCAGCTTCCTAGCGGCGTCAAAAGCCTCATCGTTTTCCAAGCGCTCTATCTCGTCGATATAAGAGGTATCAAGAGTAGCCGGGATAAAGCCCGCGCCTATGCCTTGGATCTTGTGCGGTCCAGGTTTTTCGCCCGAGATCACGGCAGAGTCGTTTGGCTCGACGGCTATGATTTTAGTGTTATATCCGTTTGCCTTTAGCGCTTTAGCTACGCCGCTTAGCGTGCCGCCTGTACCTACGCCCGCTACAAAAGCGTCAAGCTCCTTAAAGTCGTCCATTATCTCCTTTGCCGTCGTTAGCTCGTGAGCCTGCGGATTAAATTTATTCTCAAACTGACTTAGCATGACGTAGCCTTTTTCGCGTACGAGTTCGTTTGCCTTTTCGATCGCGCCTTTCATGCCCTTTGCGCCCTCGGTCAGCACAAACTGGGCACCGAACGCCGCTTGCAGCTTGCGTCTTTCGATACTCATGGTTTCAGGCATTACTAGCACGACTTTAAAGCCTAAAGCCGCACCCGCCATAGCTACGCCGATGCCGGTGTTGCCGCTGGTAGGCTCTACGATGACGTCGCCTTTTTTTAGCGCGCCCTCTTTTTGCATACCTAGGATCATA